>SXON01000157.1 GCA_005778355.1 Pseudomonadota bacterium
GAGGCGGAAGAGCCCGACCGTGGAACCCGGCGTGATGTTCGAGAACTTCAGCGAGTTGGTGCCTTCGTCCAGCGAGAGCGTGGTGGAAGACGACGCGCCCTGCTTCTTCACCTCGAGCGTGCAACTGGCGCCGGCCGCGAGGTCGTCCACGTCAACCGTGACCGAGAATTCCCCGGTTCCCCACGGAAAAGTGTGTGCTAGTGTCGCGACCGATGTTTGCTGAGGTGGGGGGGTGAGATTCAGTTGACCTGCCTGAAAGCTCGCGTTGCTCAGCGTCCAGTCCACGGCACCCGGGTTCTCCAGCGCGGTGACGTACACCCGGCGGATCAGGCGCGAGCCATCGCAGTCATCGTCCAGCTCGTTCGCGACGTCCTCGGCGGCGGCGGGGTTCACCGCCTCGTTGTCGTCGTCGCAGTCGGGGAGCGCCCCCTCGGCGTGCCAGCCGTCCTGGTCGGCGTCGATGGCGAGGGCTTCGGGCGTGGCGAGCAGGAGCGCGACGAGCATGCGATGGACCCCGGTGTCGGGACATCATGGCAGGCGGGATTCGGCGTCGCAAGGGAGGTCGGTCGATAGTCGGCGGGAAGCCTACTCCAGCAGCTCCCCCGCGTTCCCACTCACGACATACGTCCACGGCATCGCCTCCAGCCGCGACCACGCCACCAGCGTGTCGCCGTCCAGCGCGTGCCCGCTCCGCTCTGCCGTCACCAGCGACCAGCGAGGGAAGGCCACCGCCTCGCCGAGCGGGGCCGCGCGCTCGCCGGTGCGCACCACGATGTTGCCGTCGGTGTCGACGAGGAAGGCCTCGGCCTCGAGGTCGCCGGGGGATAGGAACGTCGCGACCACGTACCGCACGGTGAGGTCGACGCCGGCCACGCCGACCAGTGCTCCGTCCGGCGCGCGAAGCGGCGACGTGCAGCTCACGAGCAAGCCCATGCCGCTCTCGTCCACGTAGGGGCGTCCCCAGCGCGGCCCCTCGCCGGTTGTCCCTTGTGTGTACCAGGGCCGCGTGCGCGGGTCGTAGTCAGGCGGGTACACGCCCGTGCCGGGGTAGCCCGCCATCACCCCATCCACGGTCGCGACGTAGCTCCACACGATGGGCGCGCCCACCTGGAGCACCATGGAGCTCGGATCGGCGGTCGCGGGGGCGCTCTCCACCACCGCGCGCTGCAACTCCGGGACGAGCGAGGAAAGCGCCCGGGCGTGCTGGTCGGCCTCGGGTCCGGCGCTGCCCTTCGCGTAGACAATGTCGGGATGATCGAAGGACGTGGGCCCGCCATAGACTTGCGACGCGACCAGATCCGGGGGACGCCGCGCCGGGTCGGTGAAGTCGGTCCACAGGTAGACCGTCCCGGCCTCGTCGTGACGAATCGCACGCTCGGCCGCGCCAACGAGTCCGCGCAGGAGGCCCTCGTAGCGCAGGAAGGCCTGGTCGATCTGCCGGGCGCGGTCGGTGGTGGTGGTGGTGATCGTCACCAGCCGGGCGGCGCGGTCCTCCGCCTCGGCACGGTCCCACTCTCTCACCGCGAGAGCCAGCGCCACCAGCGCGCCGAAGCTCAGGGCGGCGAGCAGCGTTCCCAGCATCGACAGCGTCGCGACGCGTTCCCGGTGGCGCCCGATCCAGCGACCCAGTCGTTGCACCCCGCTGTCGGGTGCGGCGACCACGGCTTCCCCTCGGATCACGTGGCGCACCTCGTTCGCGAGCGCCGTCACGTCGGCGTAGCGATCGGCGGCGTTCACCGCGGTGGCCTTCTTGATGACGGCACGCAGCTCTCTCGAGATCGGCTCCCGCCCGGCGACGATCGGCTCCACGTGGCCCCGGGAGGCCGCCACGATCATCGGGATGCCCGCCTTGATGCTGGAACGCGCGCGCTTGAGCGTGGCGAGCTCGTAGAGGATGAGGCCGAGGGCGTACTGGTCGCTCCGGGCGTCGAGGCTGTCGTTCTCGCCGCGGGCTTGCTCAGGCGACATGTACGAGGGGGTGCCGATCGCCTCGCCGACCATGGTGCCATCGCTGTCGTCGCTCGCGCCGGGCGCGGTCGACGCGCCTTCTTTGCCGGAGAGCCGCGCCACGCCCCAGTCCATGACGAAGACCTCGCCGAAGCTGCCGACCATGATGTTGGCGGGCTTGAGATCGCGGTGGATCACGCCGCGGGCATGGGCGTAGGCCATCGGCTCGCAGATGCCGAGGAAGAGTTCGAGGCGCGCGGGCAAGGCGATGCTCGGGGTCGGCCTTTTCGCCCCCGCCGCCTGGTCGAAGTACTCCTTCAACGTGCGGCCTCGAACCAGCTTCATCGCGTAGCTCGGCCCCTCGTCGCCCACGCTCATCGCGTGCACGGGCACCACGCCGGGGTGGTCGAGCTGCGCCGTGAGCTGGGCCTCGGCCACGAAACGTCGCGTGGCGGCCGCGTCGCCTCGGTGGCGGCTGTCGAGGCGCTTGAGCGCCACCTCCCGGTGGAGCCGCGGGTCGCTGGCGCGGAGCACCTCGCCCATCGCGCCGCGGCCGAGCGGGCCGGTCACCTCGATGTCGCCGTCGCCCGGTGGGCTCAGGGAGATCGGGGGCTCGGTCGGCGCGGCCACGAGCGAAGTCTAGCCCGTACGCGGATCGACCCGGCCGCGATACATCACCGCGCCAACCACGGAGTCCCGATGATGCTCGTCTTGTTGTCCACGATGTTGACTGGCTGTGTCCCCCAGGACCAGTACGACAAGGTGCTCAAGCAGAACCAGGAGCTCAAGGAGCGCGTCGAGAAGATGGACGCGCGCATCGAGAAGCAGATCGCCGAGATCCAGGACCTCATCAAGGACCTGAAGCCGCTCATCGACAAGGGCCTCGTGAGCGTCGACGTGATCGACGGCCGCGTCACCATCGGCATGCCGTCGGACGTGCTCTTCGCCTCGGGCTCGGCCACGCTCTCCACGCAGGGCAAGGAGGCCGTCACCGACCTCGCTCGCGCGCTCAGCCGTCGCGCCGCCGATCACGACTTCCAGATCGAGGGCCACACCGACAGCGAGGCGATCAACACCGCCCAGTTCCCCAACAACTGGTGGCTCGGCTCGGCCCGCTCCATCACCGTGCTCGAGGCCATGGTGGGCTCGGGCTTCCCGCGCGACCACATCTCGGCCGCCACGATGGCCGAAACCCAGCCGGCCGCGAGCAACGGCGACGCCGCCGGCCGCGCGCAGAACCGTCGCATCGACGTGGTGATGGTCCCCGACATCACCGGCCTCCCCGGCTACAAGCGGATCATGGAAGCGACGAAGGGGAAGGAACGGCGGAAGAAGTAGGGGGGAGGCGCCCCAGCTACCAGGCCCCCGCCGAGCCCAGCACGAGGTAGGCCGCGCCCGTTGCGTTGTCGTGCCAGGGGGCGCCGGCGAGCAGGTCGTCGGTGCCGTCACCATCGGTGTCGGCGGCGGCCAGGGCGTAGCCGAGACCGTCACCCGCGTCGCCGGAGAGCACCCCGAGGGGGTTGGCGCTGGGGGCGCTCGGGTCGAAGAGGTACACCAGCCCCGGGTAGGGGTAGCCGAAGTAGGGGTCGCCGGGGCGTCCCACCGCCAGCTCGGAGTCGCCGTCGCCGTCCAAGTCCAGGGCCGCGAGCGAGTAGCCGAAGAAAGAGTTTGGCGCCTCCGCGAGGTACACGATCGGCGCGTCGCCGAGGGTCTGGCGACCCACGATCGGCCCGTAGAAGCAGCCCACCCGACCGGCGCGGTCCCCTGCGGTGCCCTCGAGGGGCGCGCCGACACAGAGGTCGAGCTGGCCGTCGTGATCGATGTCGAGCGAGGCGAGGCCGGCGCCGGTGCTGGCGTCGTACATGTCGCCGTCGATGCCGTCGAGGGCGTTCCAGTCGCTCGCGTTGGATCCGCCCGCCACGATGCGCACCTGGCCGGAGTACTCGGCGGCATCGGTGGTGGCCTCGCTGTCGCTGGTGACGATGTCGGCGTAGCCGTCGCCGGTGAGGTCGCCGGCGGACTGCACACGGTGGGGAATCCAGCTCTCGGCTGGCATGGTCAGCATCAGAGCGGGCGAGGCCGAGAAGCTCTCGTAGCTCAGCGGCCCTGTCGTGATCCATAGCGCCGCCGTCTTGTCATCGTTCTCACCACCTTCCATGGCCGTCGAGCCCCCCATGACCAGGTCACGAAAGCCGTCGCCGTCGAGATCGACCTCGCTGGTGAGATCCGCCGCCAACCTATCTCGCACACCATCGTCAAACGGTGGAAGGCAGGCATCCGCAGTCGTGAGATCCTGCGCGCCCGAGCGCCCGGCATCCCACGCGCAGACGCCCCCGTGCGTGTCAGGTTCGTGGAACGCAACGCCCCATGTCAGCGATCCGTCTTCCAATCGAATCAGCGAAACGGCTCGTCCGAGATAGCCATCGTAGTGGGTGATCGTTAGGGACGCCGCCGCCGCCGCCGCCGCCGCCGC
>SXON01000158.1 GCA_005778355.1 Pseudomonadota bacterium
GACCACCATCAGCTCCAGCGGGTCGCCCCAGTCGCCGGCCGCGAGCTGGCGCGCGACGAGGTCGGGGGTGCCATCGCCGTCCGCGTCGCCGCCGCCGCCGATGATGGACAGGTAGCTCTCCGACGCGCCCACGAGCTCGGCCCGCGCCGCTGGCAGCGCGGTGATGCCCTCCCAGGGCCCGTCGAGGAACAACAGCCGCTCCTCGACACCGTCGCCGCGCATGCTCGATGGCAGGACCAGCTCCTCGGCGCCGTCGCCGTCCGGGTCGCCAGCGCAGGCCGGATCGCCGCCCACCGGGTAGTCGTTCCGCAGGGACACCCAGCTTTCCTGCAGCGTGGCCGGCAGCGGCGCGCCGCCGCGGAGGGCGAAGAGCTCGCTGTAGTCGGTGGAGAACTCCGGGTTGTCGACCACCGTGCGCGTGCTCACCGCGGCAAGGAGGTCGTCGCGGCCGTCGCCGTCGAGGTCGCAGCCGCCCGCCACCACGAGGTGGAAGGGCACGGCCCGCGACTCGTCGGTGAGATCGTTTGGATTGAGGCGGAAGTCGTCGGGCACCCGGGTGGCGGTGTCGGCGAGCGACAGCACGCCCTCGTGGCGGCAGCCGCCGCCGTCGCAGTCGTTATCGATGCCGTCGTCGCACACCTCGGTGGCGTCGGGGCTGACGGCCGGGTCCGTGTCGTCGCAGTCACTCCCGTCGGCGAGCCAGCCCGCGGGCGCCTCGCAGGCGGCCGTCCCGGTGGCCGCGTCGCCGTGGCCGTCGCCGTCGGCGTCGGGGTGCCAGGTGGGCGCGTCCTCGTCGAGCTGGCCGTCGCAGTCGTTGTCGAGGCCGTCGCAGGCGTCGGCGGCGCCCGGGTACACGGTGGCGTCGAGGGGCGCGCAGTCCTCGTCGTCGGGCACCCCGTCGCCGTCGCTGTCGGGCGGCGGCCCGGTGTCGGGGCCCGAGTCCGCCGCGGAGTCGGCGCTGGAGTCCCCGGCGGGGCCGGGGCCCCCGCCGGTGTCGGCCTCCTTGGTCGTGTCGCCGGGTTCCGCCCGGCAGCCGGCCAGCAGCATGGCCAGCAGGAGGGGCGCGGTCACGAGGGCACCAGCACGTCGACGCGCAGGTACGAGCGGAAGTTCGACGCCTGCGCGGTCTGCTTGGTGCTGTCGAGGTCCGCCTCCTCCCAGCAGGTGAGGATGAAGTTCCCCCAGCGCGACACGTGCGGCCGGTTGCCACCCGGTGCGCCCGCCGCCGTGGAGGAGACGGTCACCTGCAGCGGGACGGGGCTCGACATCGAGGAGAAGGTGGCGTCCCACACCGCCAGCCAGAGGTAGCCCCAGTCGTCGACCACCGGGCTGTTGTCGCTGTACGTTGGTCCCGTCGCGGCGGTAGAGCACGGCACGAGCTTCAGGGCGAGCACGGAGTCGCCGTTGGGCAGCCTGACGAAGCTCGGCATCTGGAGGCTGTACCCGGGGAGGGTGGCCTGGAAGTTGGGCGTGCCGCGGCCGAGGATGGTGGCGTCGCTCAGGCTGGCGTCGGTGTCGAAGACCTGCAGCACGTTGTCGGCGACGTTGAGCAGCACGGTATCGGGGACCATGACCCGCCACGCCGCCGGGCTGGCCGCGCCGGCGGGCCCGCGCGCGGAGCCGGTGGTGTCGCACTCGAGCTTCGTCGGGCTGCCGACGGTACCGAGGAACGTGACGTCGGCGGTGAGCAGCAGCAGGCGTGGGTCGACCACGAGGAAGCGGAGCGCCTTGTTCTGCACGTGCTTGATGGCCACCGCCACCCCCTCGGGCGTCGCGACCATGAAGTGGTCGTTGGTGGCGTAGGCGCGCGCGGTGTCCGACACCAGCGGGTCCAGGCGCCAGGCGGAGTTGTAGTCGGAGGCGTACACCAGCACCTCGCGATCGGGGGCGATGGTGCCGCCCCCGCCGAGCTGGCGCCGGTCCACGCGGAATAGCCAGAGGTCGTTGAGCGTCGAGGCGCTCTCGGCAAGCCGTGGGCCACCGGCGAGCTGCGCCGAGATCCAGTGGCTGCCGAAGGCCGCGACGTGGGCGTGGTCGGCCACGCCGGTGTAGCCTCGCGCCGTGGCCGCGGCCGGGAGCGCCAGGCGCGACCAGCTGATGCTCGCCCGCGCGGCGTTCACGTCGCCCGAGGCCGCGTTCCTCCTCAGCGAGGACAGGTCGAGCAGGGCCAGGTACACGTCGCCATCGTACGCGATCGACAGCACCACGTCGCGGGTGAGGTCGCTCGCGTCGTCGGGCACCGCGTAGGCCCAGCGAACGCCGGAGCTACCGCCGCCGGGCACCGGCAGCTCGAACTCGAAGTAGATGGACGTGCCGCTGGTGTCCGTCACCCGCCGGAGCGCGTGGATCCCGTAGCTCCGGGCCGAGGGACTGAAGGCACGGCCGATCACGGCCTAGTCTCCCCACGCCTCGATCACGCCGTCGAGCCAGCAGCTCGCGGAGTTGCTCGCGGGGGTGTTGCGCACCAGCCAGCCCGGCCGGCAGAGCAGGTACTGCGCGGCGCTGGCCGCGATGTCCGTCGCCGACGCCGCCGTTGGCGAGGTGCCGTTGGCGGTGACGTTGGTGCCGACGCCGACCGCCACGGGGGTGCCGTCCCAGGCGTTGCAGAACTCCACTGCTGGCTGCGCCTCGGGCGTGCCGATGGCCACGCGCATCTCGCTGCGCGAGCGCGCCGTCTGCAAGCCAGTGGACGGGCGCCAGTCGCCCCCGGGGATGAAGGTGGCGGAGGAGGTGTTGGCGGGGATGGTGACCCCGCCGGTGCCGCAGTCGAACGACGTCTTCAATCGAACCTCGTTGTGTCGCGACAAGATTACCACTGGGGGGGGGGGGGTCTCGTCAAGGACTGCGCCCGCGTCGTGACAACTCGTGACGAGGGTTGGAGAGGGGGAGCCACGGAGTGTCCCGGGCTCCTCGCGAGACGGCCGCCCACCCCGCCTCCCGGTGAGCCGGTAGCCACCGCTGGGATGGGCACCCGCCCCCCGGCCGGGTGTCTTGTCGCGAGGAATGCGGGCTACGTGACCGTCTCGACGTTGAACCCGCCGTACACGAAGGCGCGGTCCCGAGCGAGCAGGGCCGTGGCGCGCTCGGGGTCGGGCCGGAGCCGACCCGCGAGTGACTCCGGTCGCGACCGCGGCACGAGGAGGTTCCAGTAGGCGAGCCGGGCACCGGGGACGGCGTGCTGGACGGAAAGATCCAGCAAGGCGGCGTGGTGCTCGGCCGGCACGTACTCGAACAAATTTGAATAGTTAAATTTTCCGAATGATTTAGAAGCTCGCGGCAAGTAGTCCTCGAGCGAGGCGTGCACGAAGCTCACCCGGTCGGCCGCCGCCTTGAGCTTCGCATGCCCCTCCGTCGTGAGCCACGGGGGTCCGCTCTCGAGATCGCCATGCTCGCCGGTGAGCATCCACCGCAGGAAGAAGTTGTTGCCCACCGGGATCTCGGTGAGCGCGTGCTGCGCCCGGGCGAGGAAACGATCGGCCACCGCCCCCTCCACCTGCGCGAAGTGCTCGGGGCTGCGCCCGGTGCGCGACATCACGAAGCGCGAGAAGAAGAGCTTGAACAGGCCGCGCCAACGCCAGGTGTCCCAGCGTTCCGCGTAGAAAGCGCGTTGTTCGTCGAGCGTGGTGCACGCGAGCATCGCGTCGATGGTGTCGCGACCGTGCACCATGGGCAAGACACGCGTGCGGAAGGTGTCGAGGTAGCGCTCGAAGCGACCCTGGCCGAGAAGTCCGAGACGGATCAGCTCCTCGTGATGGTCCCAGTAGGCACGCACCTCGGGCCGGAGATTGTCGCGCACGTAGTGATAGAACCACACGCGACGCCCGAAGTGACCGAGCCCGAACATGGAGCGCACCGACTGCACCGGCAGGGCGCGCACGGCGGCGAGCTTCAGCTCCGCCAGCGCGATCTGCGGGAAGGAGAGGTCGATGCAGGTGACCGACTGCGCGCCGGCGATGGCCAGCGCGAAGCTGTTGTCGCCCGCCGAGCAGATGGAGAGCACGTCGTCGCCCGGGCCGACCTCGAGCGCCCCTTGCAGCACCGCGGGGTCTTCCCAGCACTGCGCGTAGGAGATCGCGCGCGCCAGGATGGAGTCTTCGACGGTCGATCGCAGCTCGCTCACAGCTTCTCCACCTTCCCCGTGGATCCATCCATGCGCAGGCGGTCGCCCGTCTGCACCGCCGCCGTGAGCCCGGGGATGCCGATGATCGTCGGCAGGCCCATCTCGCGCGCCACTACCGCCGAGTGGCTCAAGAGCGAGCCGCGCTCGACCAGGAGCCCCGAGATCGCCGGGTAGAGGGGCACCCAGCCGGGATCGGTGCGGAAGGCGGCCAGGATCTGCCCGTCGAGCCGCGCCCCCTCGTGCGGATCGGCGAGCACCACCACCTCGTTCTCCACCACGCCCGGGCATACACCCGTGCCCGCGAGGCCCTCGCCGGTTGGCGCCTTGCGTGGCCGCTTGAAGGGGTTGTGCAAGTGGACGGCGCCGCGCGTGTAGAACCGGTCATCGGGCGCCTCGCCCGACTGGTAGCCGTCGAACTCGCGGCGTCGAAGGGCGATGGTTTCTCGGAGGGCCACGCTCACGGTCGTCCCGCGCACCACCCCGAGGAGCTCCGACACGGCGAGGTAGAAAACGTCGTCCACCCGGTCGATCTTGCGCGCGGCGACGAAGTGTTCACCGAGCGCCCGGAAGATGTCGCGACAGAGTCCGAAGATCCGCGTGCGCAAGAAGCGCAGGTTCTCCCTGTCACGCACGCGCGACCGAGCCTGCGCGAGCACGCCCTTGAACACCAGCTTCCGCCATCCCGACAGCCGCGCGAAGGCCTTCTGCTCTGCCTCCGCGCGAACGCGTCCCTCGGCGCTCGGGTCCATGGGCGGCGCGCGCAGGTAGTTTCGGAGCGAGGCCACGAGGAAAGAAGGGTCTTGTCGCAAGGACGGTGTCTCGAGCTTCAGCTCGTTGACGCAGCGATCGCCGTACTTGTCGATGTACTCGTCCCAGGCCGCGACGAAGCCGGGGACGGCGCGCGCCTCGTCGATCGAGAACTCCGGCGTCACCTTGCCGCGCAAGAGCTCTGCCATCGCGAGAGCGGCGTGCATCGGTGCCACGCTCTCGAGGCCACCCTCGCCGCTGAGCAGCTCGTTGTGGAGCTGTCCCTGGACGCCCTGGGCGTCGATGTCGCCGCACCAGCTCGCGCAGAGCTTCCGCAGCGTGCCGTAGAAGATCATCGTGAGGAAGTCGTTCACGATCGGGGTCGACCAGGCCCACAGCAGCTCGCGCTCGAGCACCTCGTAGGCCTCCACCAGCTCCTCCGGCGGCATCTTGGAAAGCTCCCGCCGTCGCCAGGGCTGGTACACGCGGTCGAAGTGCGCGTGGAAGCCGGCGACGTCGCGGTCGATGGTGCGCAGTCGCCAGCCGAGCACGCCCACCAGCTTCAAAAGGCGCAGGCCGTCGCGCAGGGAGCGGGGGGGCTTGGCGCCGCCCACGTCTTCCTCCCGGGCCACCTCCGCCACGCCCATCATCTGTTCCATGAACGCGGCGTTGTACTTGTACCCCGGCAGGATCTGGACCAGCCGGTACCACGCGTTGAGGTTGTAGTACACCCGCCCGCGGACCAGCCCGATCATCCGGGGGTAGACCGAGCTCTGGGCGAGGATCTCCGCCTCGGTCACGCCCATCACCCGCAGGAAGAGCTGGTAGACGATGGTGTAGGCGTGCTGCGCGAAGCTGTAGGTGAGCGGCGTGGTGACGCCGTTGTAGCTCTCGATGATGTTGCTGTTGTCCCACAACAGGCGACGCCCGCGTGGGATCGGCGTGGTCACCGGCCGAGCCTGGAGGAACCAGACCTTGCCGTTCTCGACGGTGAACTCGATGTCGAGCTCGTGACCGAAGGCGCTGCGCAGGCGACGCACCCCTTCCGCGAGCCCGCGCACGACGTCGTCGGCCAACGCCGCGTCGGGCCGGTCGATGGCCATCTCGCTCGGCGCGCCGTCAACCAGCAGCACCGCCGCGTCCTTGTGGACGATCTCGGCCTCGATCTCGCCCTTGTCGTTCACGCGGTAGCTGTCGCAGGGGACTGAGCCCTGCACCACGCCCTCGCCGAGCCCAACGGCAGCGGAGATCAAGACGCGGTCGGGGTCGTCGGGGGTGGCGGTGAAACACACGCCGCTGGCCTCGCCCACCACCATGCGCTGTACCACCACCGCCACGGGCGACGGCTCGATCCCGTGCACGGCGCAGTAGGCCAGCACGCGCTCGCTCCTGCCCGAGGCGCGACAGGTCGCGACCCCAGCAAGCACGCCCTCCCAGGACGAGACACCGAGCACCGACACGTACTGGCCGGCGAAGCTGTGGGTGGCGCTGTCTTCGCCCAGGGCGCTCGAGCGCACCGCGAGAGGCGCCCCCAGGGCCTCGATGGCGTCGCGCCGGGCCGAGGGGTCGGCGTCGGGCTCGATCACGACGAAGGGGGGTACTGCGACCCCCGCCGCTTCCAGGCGCAAGAGACCGGCTGCCTTACCGCCAACGCGCGGGCTCATGCGAAGGCCGCCCCGGCCCAGAGCGAGCCGAAGTCGAGCAACATCGCCATCGAGGCGGCGAGTTCCACCTTCTTCTGGGGCATGCCAAGGCGCGTGAGGTAGCGACCGATCAGCACGCCGCCGAGCACCGGGATCGCGTAGCGCCAGTCCTTGGTGAACGACGTCAGCGCGCCCACGGTGAGCACGCCGGACACGGCGACCAACGCGTAGACGAGGCTCGCGGCCTTCTCCCGGCCGTGCACGGACGAGTAGCTGTCGACGCCGGGGACCTCCTCGTGCGGGAGGCGCGTCTTTCGGGCGATCTCGAAGGCCAGGCTGGTCGTGGAGGCGAGCCAGATGAACCAGTTGAAGCGGTCGTCCCATCGTCCGTGGGTGCTGGCCCAGGTGAACGCGGCGAGCAGGGCCACCACGGGGTTGTGGGTGATCGCGTAGGTGAGGATGTGCTCGTTAAGCCAGCGGCCGACGCCAAACTCGAAGCGCATCGCGACCGTGAAGGCGAAGACCGCCAACCACCAGAGGAAGACATCGCGACCGCCGAGCGCGGCCAGGACCACCTCGCCGAGGATGGCGACGGCCCCCCAGATCTTGAGCATCCGGAGGGTGACGACGCCCCGCGAGAGCAGGCGCTCAGGGTGGGACACCTTGTCTTTCTCGTGGTCCTTGTGCTCGTCGAACACCCGCAGGTGGAAGAACACGAGCAGGATGACCGGGGCGAGCCACCAGGTGGGGGTGCCCCGGCACACCTTGTGCGCGTACACCGCGCCCGCGCCGTAGAAGCTCGCGACGAGGAGCGCGTAGGGCCCGGGCGGGAAGCGCTCCTTGAGGTAGGCGAAGAAGACCACGGCGCCGTCTATGCCGCCCGCGCAGCGAGGGCTTAGACGCGGCGCGCATGCCCGTCCTCATCCGCAATACCGCCGAGCTCCGTGCCTGGGTTGAACGTCTCGAGGGTTGCGAAGTGCTCGCCGTCGACACCGAGTTTCATCCGGAGCGCAAGTACGTCCCCGAGCTGATGCTGGTGCAGCTGCGTGGCGACGAGGGCGAGGTGCTGCTCGTCGACCCGAAGGGGGACGTCGACCTGCGGCTCCTCGGCCCGGTGGTGGAGTCGAAGCTGCTCCTGGTGCACGGCGGCGAGCAAGACGTGGAGCTTCTCGCCCAGGCGACGGGTGGCCGCGCCACGCGCTGGTTCGACACGCAGGTGGCGGCTGGGTTCTGCGGCCTTGGCTACCCTCGACGGCTGGGCGATCTGGTGTCGGCGGTGCTCGGGCGCGCGATGGACAAGGGGGAGACGCTCTCCGACTGGTCACGCCGGCCGCTGAGCGCCGAACAGCTCCGATACGCGGCCGACGACGTGCTCGTGCTCGCGCCGCTGGCCGCCGCTCTGCAGGCGCGCGTGAGGGCGAATGGCCAGGGCGGGAGGCTAGACGCCTGCCTCGCGGAGAGACTGGTCGCCGCGCTCGCCGGTCCAGCCGACCAGGAGGCCTGGCGTCGTGTGCACGGCATGCAGTTCCTCGACGATGCCGAGCGCGCCATCGTGGCGGCGCTTGCGGCCTGGCGAGAGAAGTCCGCACGTTTTTCCGATGTTCCTCCGCACTCCATCGTGCCGGACAGCATCCTGGTCGACCTCGCCCGCCGGCGGCCTCGCTCGGCCGAGGCGATCCGCGAGAACCGGCGCACGCCGTCGCAGGTGTGGAAGCAGCACGGGCCGACGATCCTCGGTATTCTCGCTGCGGCCGAGCGCCTGCCGGTCCCGGCCTACTCGCGCACAGGCCTGGATGTCGACGTCGTGCGCCTGGCGGCCCGGCTGGCGGAGGCGGAATGCGGCGTCGCCGCGGGCCTGGTGCTACGCGATTGTGACCTAGATTACATCCTGAGGGGATCGCCTTTAGAGGGCTGGCGCGTCGGAGCGCTGGGGGCTTCCTTCGAATCTTTTTTACGAGGAAATATAGCTATCGGTGCCGGTGCGCGCTGGAAGCAAGCACAGCCGCAAAACGACAGCTAACGGATTTTGCGTTTTTACGCCTATTTGATGTTTCGCGCTCGCCATCACCGCGCTATGGTCGCCTTGCCCTTCGGGGCTCGGCTCTCTCTCACCGTGAGGAACACCCCATGATCAAGCAACTCATCAACGACGAAGCTGGCGCCACCGCTATTGAGTACGGCCTCATCGCCGGCCTCGTTTCGGTCGCCATCATCGTGGCGCTCACTGCGCTCGGCACCAGCCTCGACGACCTCTTCTCGACCATCAGCAGCACCATCAGCGGCGCCTAGAAACTAGGTCGCAGATGCACGCGGGCGGGGGGTCCACACGGGCGCCCCGCCCGTCGTGTTTGTTAGCATAGTCGCGGCGCGCAGGGAGTAGCAGACGATGCAAAGACAGCAGTCCCCGGGACGTTCCCGAGCGGGCCTATTCCTCGTCGGGTCGTTGTTGTTGGCGGTCCTCGCCGCCGGGCTGGTCTTCCGCATCGTAAAGCGGAGCCAGGAACAGCTCAACGAGGCGGCGAAGCCGAGCGACACCATCGACGTGGTGGTGGCGCAGCGCGACCTCTACATGGGCCTTTCCATCGGCGACCAGGACGTGGTCCTGCGGCAGCTGCCGGTGGGCTCCGTGCCCGAGGAGGGCACCTACGCCACCCTCGACGACGTGGTGGGGCGCACCCCCAAGGAGCGCATCCTGGCCAACGAGCCGATCCGCGACGAGCGGCTCGCTCGCCCAGCGCAGGGGATCGGCCTCAACGCCGTCGTCACGCCGGGAAAGCGCGCGATGACCGTCGCCACCAACACCGAAGACGCGGTGGCGGGGTTGCTCCAGCCGGGCAACTACGTCGACATCATCGTCACCATCAAGCCGGAAGACCCTGCCGCAGCCAACGCGAAGTGGGCCACGGACACCATCCTCCAGACCATCAAGGTCCTCGCCGTCGGCGGGTCGCTGTCGCAGTCCGCCTCCGACCAGACCAAGACCGTCACCAGCGCGCCGGGCGAAGATGGCAAGAAACGCACCACCACGACCACGGCCGCCCAGCCGGGTAGTCAGCAAGACATGATGCGCCGGATGAAGCCGAGCATCACCCTGGAAGTCACCCCCGAGGAAGCGGAGAAGCTGGCGCTGGCCGTTGCCCAGGGCGACATCCACGTGGTCCTCCGCAGCGACATCGACAACTTCCAGTACACCGACAACGGCCCCATCACCTCGCGCGCGCTGATCGGTTTCCCGTCTGGGCCGCCGTCGCCGATCGACCAGGCCAAGACCGACAAGCCGCCGGTGCAGCCTGAGAACACGGGTCCGTCGGCCACCGTCATCGTGGGCAGCAGCCGCACCGACGTGAAGTTCAACGCCGACGGCACCAGCACCGAAACCACCGACAAGCGGAAAAAGAACCGATGAATCGCTGGAACCTTGCCGCCGCCGTGGCAGCCGCCCTCCTGGTTGCTCCCCTCTCCGCTCGGGCGGAGGACGGCCTGGTCATCGACGTGGGCGTCGGCACCTCCACCATCGTGCGCGAAGGCCGTCCCATCACGCGAGTCTTGCTCAGCGACCCCGACGTGGCCGAACTGCGCTTGCTCGAAGAAGGGCAGTACCAGGTCCGTGGCCTGGAGGTCGGCAACACCGACCTCTACGTGTGGTTCCGTGGCGACGAGGCCCGGCCGAAGTCTTACCGGGTGATCGTCACCAACGACCTGAGCGACATGGAGCGTCGTATCCGGGAGACGGTGCACGGCGGCGAGCCGCCGAAGGTGTACCCGTTGCGCGACCGCCTCTGTGTCGAGGGCCCCGTGCCCGACATGGACACGCTGGAGCGCATCGCGGCCATCGCGCGGGTGTACGACCCCGAGTTCATCAACCTGATGACGGTCCAGGGCGACCACCAGGTGCAGCTCAAGGTCGTGTTCGCGGAGCTGAGCCGCACGGGGCTGCGCGAGATGGGGCTCAACCTCATCGGCAGCGCCGGGACCGCGCTGGGCGGTATCCAGGGCCCTCAGTCGAGCTCCTCCTTCGACGCTACGCTCTGGGACGACGACGCCGTTCCCAACATCAACTACGGCGCCGCGCAGGCGGCTTCCGCCGAGGCCTTCAGCGTCGTCGGCATGGTCACCGGCGCGGTGAACATCGCGAGCGTGCTCTCGGTGCTCGAGCAGTACAACCTCGCCAAGACCCTCGCCCAGCCCAACCTCGTGGCGCTCTCCGGCCAGCAGGCCGAGTCGCTGGTGGGTGGAGAGATTCCCATCCCGGTGTCGCAGGTCGGCAACCGCATCACCATCGAGTACAAAGAGTACGGGGTGAAGCTCATCTTCGTCCCCACGGTGCTGGAGAGCGACGTGGTCGACGTGCGGATGTACGTCGAGGTGAGTGGCGTCGACCCCAACACCTCCACCCGCCTGTCGGGCATCGAGATCCCGGGCATTGTTTCACGCAAGTACAAGTCCCACGTGCGCGTGGAGAACGGGAAGACCTTCGCGATGGCCGGCATCCTCGACGAGCGCGTCGAGTCCACCCGGGCCGCGGTCCCCTTGCTTGGCGATCTACCCGTCATTGGCGCGCTGTTTCGCTACGTGAAGCACGAGCGCAAGGAAACGGAGCTGGTGGTTTTCGTGACCCCTCAGCTGGTGCGCCCGCTCGCGGCCGACGAGGTACCGCCCGCGCCGGGCACCACGGAGGGCTACAATCCCAACGACTTCGAGCTCTTCATGATGGGGCAGATCGTCGAGGCCGGCACGCGGACCGCTCAGCCCACGGGCGCCTTCGGGATGAAGCGGTAGGCGAACATGCGGCAGTCCACGCCTACTTCCGCATCCAACGCCGCCACGGTGATCGTCGTCGGCGTCGATCCTCGGGCCATGGGCCAGATCCGCGAGACGCTCGGCACGGAGGCCGTTCTGCCGTCCGCGCCGGTGCAGTACGAGGAGGCGATCCACGCGGTGCGGAAGCAGCGCCCCGACGTGGTGATCACCGGCTTCGACAGCGACTTCGAGGAGGCGGTACGGCTCGCCCCCGCCATCCTGCAGGAGAGCTCGCGCACTCACCTCGTGGCCCTCTCCTCCGGCGCCGACCCGGACCGGATCCGCGCCGCGATGCGGGCCGGCTACCGGGAGTTCGTGGTGCTGCCTGCCGACGCGGAGCTCTTGCGCCAGGCCGTGCACGAGGCCACCTTCGCGGAGGACAGCGACGACGAGTCCGGCGAGGTGGTCGCGCTCTGGGGCAGCAAGGGCGGCGTGGGCACCACCTTTCTCGCGATCAACCTGGCCGGGGAGCTGAGCCCTGTGCATCGCGTCGTGGCCGTCGACCTCGATTTCGCGATGGGCGACATCGCCGCCTTCCTCGACGTGGCCGTCCCCCAGTCGATCGCCGACGTCTTCCGCAACATCAGCCGTCTCGACGAGCGCATGTTGTCGGGCAGCGTCGCGGTCCACGCCAGCAAGGTTCACGTTCTCGGCCAGCCGGTCGACCTTGAGCAGCGCGAGGAGCCGCGCGGCGACCTCGTGATGCGCGTGCTCACGGCCGCTTCGCGGAGCTACCAGTACGTGATCGCCGACTGCGGCGCCTCGCTCGATGAGGCGAGCGTCACCGCGGCGACCGTGGCCGACCACATCATCATGGTCACCACCCCCGACATCCCCTCGGTGAAGAACACCTGGCGTCGCCTCCAGTTCGTCGAGAAGCTGGGGCTCGAGCGCGAGCGCATCCGGCTCGTGGTGTCCCGCTGGGACCGCAAGACGGCCACGCTCAGCCTCGAGGACATCCAGCAGAACCTTGGCCGCAAGGTCGATGCCACCATCGCGGAGGACAAGCTGGCGATGCGCGCGGTCAACGAGGGGCGCCTGTTGCGGGAGATCGACAAGAAGTGCCAGGGTGCCCGTGACATCGAGGCGGCGGTTGGCCTCCTCACCGGCGAGGAAGTGGTGTCCGAGGCTCGTTCTACCAGTTTCATGTCGCGCCTCTTCGGGCGCTGAGGTGACCGTTGTCTTCTCGCCTCATTGACCGCGTCCGTGGCGCCCAGGCGCGGTTCCGCCAGGCCCCGGGATCGACCAACCAGGAAGAGTACGAGCGCATCAAGCGCGCGCTGCACAACGAGATCATCGAGTCGCTCGACTTCGAGCAGGTGGGTTCCACTCCGCGCGACGAGCTCGCCGAGAAGCTTCGCGAAACACTCACCATCGAGGTTGAAGGCCGCGCGTTGCCGCTCAACCGGATGGAGCGGGAACGCCTGGTCGAGGAGATTCTCGACGACATCCTCGGTCTCGGGCCGCTGGAGCCCTTGCTCAAAGACCCCGACGTGAGCGACATCCTCGTCAACGGCTTCGATCAGGTGTGGGTGGAGAAGCGCGGCTTGTTGCAGCGGGTCGACGCTCGGTTCCACGACAACCGGCACCTGATGCAAGTGATCGAGCGCATCGTGTCGGCGGTCGGCCGCCGCATCGACGAGACCAGCCCCATGGTCGACGCCCGCCTGCAAGACGGCAGCCGATTCAACGCGATCATCCCGCCCTTGTCGCTCGACGGCCCCGCCGTGTCGATCCGGCGTTTCGGCACGCGACAGATCACCCACGAGGATCTCATCGCCTTCGGGTCCTGTCCGCGGCCGATGATGGAGGTGCTTCGCGGCGTGATCCGGAGCAAGCTCAACACCATCATCTCGGGCGGCACCGGCTCCGGCAAGACCACGCTTCTGAACGTGCTCTCCGGGTTCATCCCCGATGGCGAGCGCATCATCACCATCGAAGACTCCGCCGAGCTGCAGCTCCAGCAAAACCACGTCGTGCGCCTGGAAACCCGTCCGCCCAACGTGGAAGGCCGGGGCGAGGTCACCCAGCGCGAGCTGGCGCGCGCAACCAAGCGCTGGTAATCCTGCGCGCGCGAGGCATAA
>SXON01000159.1 GCA_005778355.1 Pseudomonadota bacterium
GTCCATGGGATGTTGACGCGGAGGAGTTTCAAGCGGGCTCCAGTGGAAGCCCGAGCACAGTAAACAGCGCGCGCGCGGGCGCTGCAAGGGCTATGCCGCGAAAAAGCTGAGAAGGTGCCTCGGCCGGGGCACTTCTCACTCAAGGTGGTTCCCGTCGGCCGCTGTCGCGACGAAGCTGCGCACTCCGCTCAGAACGAGTGACGAACCTGCCCGATGACCTGGAGCGTCGGATCTTTCCCGATCGTGACGAGCGGCGCGGCGAGACCCGCGTCGACGGTCCAGCGCGGGCCCACACCGGGCTGGGCGTAGCGGGCGAGGGCGCGGAGGTGCACCGGGGAGGGGGCGTTCATCGCCTCGAGCTCGGTGACGAGGAGCCAGTCGCCGGCCAGCGGCTGCGCCATGGCGAGCGCGGCCGCCGCGTCGATGACCTCAGTGGTGTACCCCCGGGCGTAGAGCCCGCTTCCGCGCCCGCCCAGCCGCGCGGCCCAGGTAAACCGGGACACGCTGCCCTCGTAGGCGAGCGCCACGCCGAAGAGCGGGACGGTGGCGTCGGGCACGGTGCCCCACCAGGTGACGGGTGCGTCGGGCTGCACGATCGCCCCGGCCGGGAGGTGCACCCGGACACCCAGCGCGTGGCGACGCGTGCGGTCGACGAGGTAGCGCGCGTCGAGCACGACGTTGCCGAGGCCGTAGCCGGTCCAGCCTTCGGAGAAGCCCGAAGTGGCCGCGAGTTCCGTCGCGAAGCCGAAACGACCGGCCCAGGTTTGCCCGCCGAGGGTGAGCTCCTGGTAGAAGGCGCCGTCGAAGTCTTCCACGAGCGCCACGCGGGTGAAGACGGAGCGTCCCGCTGCGACCGTCGTGACTCGGAAGCCCTCGCAGGGGCAGGCGGCGTGCGCCATGGCGGCGAGGAGCAGGATCACTCGCTGTCCCCGGAGTCGGCGGAATCGGCGGTGTCTCCGGAGTCGGCCGTGTCTCCGGAGTCGGCCGTGTTGTCGGGGGCCTCGCGCCAGCACGTGCTGATCTGCTCGGCCCGCCCCTGAGTCGCGAGCGCAACGCACTCGGTCGCCGTCGTGACCGGCACGCCCTCGCCTGGCTCAGTCGTGAAGCGGACAGCGGGCAGCCCGGGGTGCTCAAAGTCGAGCTGGTTGCTCTCGTCGCCGGCCCACGGGCCGACGTGCCAGGTGTATTCGGCGTCGCCCCGGAGCCCGTCGCGGGCGCACACCGCGAGCGCGTAAAGCCCCTCTGGGTCTGGCCCGACGACGAGGGGCACGTCGTTTCCTGCTTCGTCCAAGAGGCGCAGACCCCGGAGGAAGGCCTCGTTCGTGTACGGGATCGTCCACCACACGTCGAGCGAGAGCCGCAGCGCCTCGTCCGGCGCCCAGGTGGGCTCGGCGGCGCAGGGCGCGGTGGCATTGGGCGGCGACTCGTACTCGTCGGCCAACATCGTGGCGCCGAGGACGGGGATCGCCCACGATCCGCGCCTTGCTCGGCCACGCCAGCAGAGGACCGCGAGTCCCAGGGCGGGGAGCGCGAGCAGGTCGCCCAAGTCGGCCACGTGGCCCGGGCGGAAGTACTGTCCCAGCGGAGACCACAGCTGCAACGCCGCGTATAATCCAGTCACGACGAATAGGCTCATCCGTGTCGCGACACGCTCCGGCACGCGAGCCCGCACGAGCAAGGACGCGAGCAGCACCGGTGCCACGACAAGCCAGCCCACGTCGGACAGCTTGCCCGTGACCCAACCGGGGACGAGATCGCGCAGCACGAAGTCGTTGACCAGCACCAGCGCGGCGGCGCCGAGCGCGAGCGGATGAGCGGGGGCCTCGCGGACGGCGGACACGGGGCAGCTTCACACGTGCGACGGGGGCTTGCACCCGGGCGGGAAGGGCTATACATCTGTTCAGGTGGAGCCCGCCCGCATCGGCTGCCTCGACCTCGACACCTTCTTCGTGTCGGTGGAGCGTCTGCTCGACCCCGCGCTCTTGGGGCAGCCCGTCGTCGTGGGCGGGCGAAAGGGCGACCGCGGCGTGGTCACCTCGTGCAGCTACGAGGTCCGAGGGCTCGGGGTGCGCTCGGGCATGAGCCTACTCGACGCGGCAAAGCTGGCCCCCCACGCGATTTTCGTCCCCACGCGCCACAGCACCTACGGCCCCTACGCGGCCCGGGTGAAGGCGATCCTGGAGGACTGGTGTCCCGTGGTGCGCACCGCGAGCATCGACGAGTTCTACCTGGACTTCCATGGCTGCGACCGCCTCTTCTCCCGGCCGGGCGACAGGGACGCCTGCGCGAGCATCGAGCGCACCGTCCGCGAGATGCGCGCCTTCATCCAGAAAGAGACGGGCCTTCCCGCTAGCGTGGGCCTCGGCGTCTCGCGCGCGGTGGCGAAGATGGCGAGCGGGCGGGCGAAGCCGGCCGGGGTGCTCATGGTCCGGGCCGGGCAGGAGTGGGACTTCGTGCGTGCGCTGCCGGTGCGCAAGCTCCCGGGCATCGGGCCCGTCGCCGAGCAGGTCTTGGTCAAGGCGGGGATCGACACGCTCGGCCGCCTCGGCGAGGTTCCGGATGGGCCGAGCCGGGTGGCGGGGATGGCGTCGCGACTCCGCGAGTGCCTCCAGCCCTCGGGGCCCCTGCCCGACAAGGACCGGCCCGCCTTCCAGGAGCACGACACCTCGGCCGAGGGCTCGCTCTCCAACGAGCGCACCTTCTTCGCGGCGCTCGGGCAGGAGCAGCCGGTGCTCGACGCCCTGCGCGCGCTGGTGGAGCGCGTCACCTGGCGGCTGCGGCGTCGTAAGGCGATGGCGCGCACGGTCACGCTTAAGCTGCGCTACGCCGACTTCTCCACCCTCACCCGCGGGCGGTCCGGCCCGCCCACGAGCGCTGAGGCCGACGTCTGGGAGGTGGCTCGCGATTTGCTGCTGGGCACGTGGTCGCGACGCCGTCGCGTGCGCCTGCTCGGGGTGCAACTCTCCAACCTCGAGCCGGAGGCCGCGCAGCTGCCGCTTTTCGTACCGCCCCGACCCCGCGCAGGCGCGGCGATCGACGCGGTGCGCGATCGTTTTGGCTACGACGCGATTCGGCTGGGGGCCGTCGAGGCGCGGCGTGCATAACTATCGACGCCGTGCGTACCCCCGCGCTCACCGTGCGCCTTTTCCCGCTGTTCGCGGCGTTGTCCTTCACGCCGGTGATGGTGCCGGGCATCGTGATGTTCTGGCAAGACAACGGTCTCGACACCTTCGAGGTCTTCGTCCTGCAGGCGGTGTTTGCCGTGGCGGTGGTGGTGCTCGAAGTGCCCACGGGCATGGTGGCCGACCGCGTGGGCAAGCGGACGAGCCTCCTCCTGGGGCAAGTCGTGGTGGCCCTCGGATCGGTGCTCTACGCGCTGGGGACCGGATTCTGGTCTTTCCTCGGCGCCGAGGTGACTCTGGCCATCGGGATGACGCTGCTCAGCGGGGCCGACGCGGCCCTGCTCTACGACTGCCTGAGGCAGCTCGGGCGGGAGAGCGACTTCGCTGCGATCGAGTCGCGAACGCATTCGCTCCGGCTGGCTTCGTTCGCGCTCGCCAACGTGCTGGGTGGCTTCATCATCATGCACTCGCTTCGAGGGGCGATGTGGGCGTCGGCGGTGGGGCCCATCCTCGCCGTGCCGGTGGTGGCGTGCTTCGCCCCGGGCCGGGCGCCTCAGCAGACACGCGGCTTTGCCGAGGGCTTTCGCGCCTACGGGGAGCTCACCACCGCGTCGTTGACCTTCGTACGAAAGCACCGACTGGTGCGGTGGTTCCTGCTGTTCCAGGCCGTCGTCAGCGGGAGCGCGACCTGGCTCTTGTGGTCCTACCAACCCTACATGACGCTGGTCGGCATCCCGACCTGGGCCTACGGGGTGTTGTTCGCCGTGTACAACCTCGTGGCGGCCGCCAGCAGCCGCGCCACCCCCTGGCTCTTGCGACGCTTCTCCGATGGCGGCGTATTTCTGGTCCTTGGCGCTCTCCAGGCGCTCCCCCCGCTCTTGATGGCGGCCTTTCGGCTACCGTTCTCGCCGCTTTTCGTGCTCGGTCACCAGGCCGTGCGCGGGCTGTCGCGACCCATCATCTCGTCACGGGTCCTGGCCTACACCTACGCCGACAAGCGCGCGACCGTGCTCTCCCTGGGATCGCTCGCCGGGCGCTTGTTCTTCGCCTTTACCGGCCCCGTGGTGGGCTGGGTGGGCGCGCGGCATGGGCTGCCGACGGCGCTCGCCGGGCAGGGGGTCGCCCTGTTGGGAATCTTCGCGATCTTGGCGTGGGAGTACCGTCGAATTCCGCCAAAGTATCGGACCGTGAAGCCCCACGTCTCGGACGAGGCGGCGTGAATCGCGGTAGTCGAGGACCGATGAGAGTCCTGCTCACGGGCGCCTCCGGGTACCTCGGCCAGCACCTCCTGGGCGAGCTCGTGGCCGAGGGGCACGAGGTGACGGCGCTGGTGCGCGCGTCGGCGCGCCTGGGACCGTTCGCCCAGCACCCGCAGGTGCGGCCACGAGTCGGCGACCTCGCGCGTGACGACGACGTTGTCGACGCGATCGCGGGCCAGGAAGGGTGCGTTCACGCGGCCCTGGTCTGGGGCGATCCGGGGGACGACCTCGAGCTCCGCGACGTGGTGGCCGCCGCGAAGCTCTTCGCCGCCGCCGGTCGCGCGGGGGTGGGCCGGTGCGTGCTGGTGTCTTCGACGGCGGTCCACCGGCCGTTCACGGCGTCGATGGGCGAGGACGACTGCCTCGCGACCGCCGACCTGTACGGTGCCACCAAGGCCGCCGGGGAGCTCTTCCTTCGTGCCGCCTGCGCCGCCCACGGGATGGACGGCGTGGCCATCCGCCCCGGCCCCATCGTGGGCCCGCCCGCCTTTGCCGGGGGTTCTTTCCGTAGCGACCGGCGGATCGAGCAGCTCGTGGAGGACGCGCTCGCGCGAAGGCCGCTCGCCGTGCCACCGGAGGACGGTCGGCAATTTTCGGATGTCCGCGCCGTGTCGCGGGCGGTGTCGCGGGCTCTCGTCGTCGCCGCCCCGCACCCGACCTACCTCTGCGTGGATCGCGACCCTGTCACCTGGGGGGAGGTGGCCGAGATCGCGCTGGCGGCCGCGTCCTCGACAAGGCGGCTCGTGGCCGCGCCGGCCGGCCCAGCGGCGTCGCTACCTCGGTTCCGCGCCGACCGCGTGGAGGCCTTGCTCGGCGGACCCATCCCGGCACGCGAGGCTTTGAAGCTGCATGTTGCGCACATGGTCGCGTGTGCTCGGCGATGACCATGCGGGGGCCGTTATGTCGCGCCGATGCCCCTCCTCGTCCACGGCATTCCCTCCTGCGGCACCGTCAAAAAGGCGCGTGCCTGGCTCGACCAGCGCCGCATCGCCTACACCTTCGTCGACCTACGCGAGGCGCCTCCTAGCTCGGCAACGGTCGCGACATGGGTCAAGCACTTCGGCGACAAGGCCCTGCGCAACACCTCCGGCGGCAGCTACCGTGCGCTCGGGCCCGAGAAGGACGCGTGGACCGCCGCCCAGTGGACGCGGGCCTTCGCGGGCGATCCCATGCTCATCAAGCGGCCGGTGGTCACGCGCGACAGCGCACCGCTCATCGTGGGCTGGAACCTTGACGACGAGGAGATCCTCGCCCGGCTCAGCGGGCCCTGACCACGTTCCGCGTGGGGAACGCGCTTCGCGGGCGGAGCCCGTCGTAAGCGCTGACGTTCCGAACCTACTCCGTCGTGAGCGGTGATGCTCCGAATGGTGGACAGCGGCGGGTTTCGACGGCCCCGCGATGTGGTGCCGCTTGAAAACTGGCCTTCTACTGTTCGGGTGGAAACTCGGGCGGAGCGAACGGCTGGGTCAAGTAGGGGTCATGGCCATCCGTAGCGTTTGCGCTTACGACGACGCACGTTCGCAGCCTCTGCGCTCACGACGTCTTGGCTGACGCCGCCCCGCGCTCGGCCCCCGGCGCCCTGGGCGCCACGCGGCGGCGGGATGATCAGCGTCCCCGTCGCGCCGAGGCCGTCTTTCGCGCGTACGACGCGCGCGTGCTCGGGCGAGGGATAGCGGCGCCAAAGTTGTCGACGACGGGCAGTCGCGACCGGGACGAGGCCCGGGTGTCGAGGATGATGCCGCGGGCCAGCCACAGGAAGATGGCGAGGGGAGCGAGCATCCCCGCGACGGCGCCCACTGTCGCGACCGAGGGCCAGGGGAGGTTCCACATCCACCCGCCGAGCCAGTCCCAACGTAGCCAGCGAGGCCATGTGAAGAGAAGGGGAAGGCTCTCCCACCAGTTCGCGACGAACCGCGCGATGGGCGGCGCCAGCAGGCCCCCGGCGACCGCGCCCACCGGGCTCAGCCACAAGAGTTGCCCCAGGGCAAATCCCTCGCGCTCGCGGAGCTGGCGGTCGGTCATGGCGGGCCTGCGCGGGACCGGATTCTAGCGCTTCCCGCCCGAAAGGTGGCGTCGATCGTCAGCGACCCCCGGCCATGCCGTGCTGGATGCGAAACGGCGCCGGCCATGCCGCCCCGGATGCGAAAGTATGCGCGGCGCAGGGGCACGCCGGGCGCCGAGACGCCCGCGCCACGCCGGTGGCAGACGGGCGAATGCCCAGTTTCGCCGGGCCGCAGGGGGAACGCACCAGCGGCGCGGGCGGCAGGCCTCGGCGGATTCGCATCCAGAGGGGCATGGTCTTCGAGTTTTCGCCTTTCGCTGGGCATAGGTCCCGATGGGCAGCGCGCTCCGCGCCCGCGAGGCCATCCTCACCCCCCGGTCCGGGCGCGGCGGCTCGCCAAGAGGATCCACCCCACCACGAACCCCTGCTGTGCCACCACCACCAGGGTGTAGCCCACGACCTCGAAGGTCCAGTCCTGCAACACCGGGAAAGCGAGCATGTTCAGGAGGCCACCCGCGAGGAAGAACAGCCAGCCGGCGAGGCTCTCGTGCCGGGGTTCGCGCCACACGCTCCACAAGGTCGGCGCCCCGGCCAGCGCGTCGGTGAGGATCGCCAGGATGAGGGCCGCCCGGGGCTCCCGTGCGCCCACCAGCAGCGCGAGGCTCAGGACGGCAAGGGCGCCAAAGCCGAGGTCAACCCGCCCGAGGGTGCGGTCGCCGAGGCGCCATGCGACCACGCCGACACTCAGGCAGCCGAGGAAATAGGCCACCGGGAGCCAGTTGGTGTCGGTGGCCCCGCCCGCCCGGGCGCCGAGGAAGATCACCGCCTGGAGCGCCGTCCAGATCACCCAGGACACGAGCCGCGGGCGCGTGCCGCCCCGCAAGCGTAAAGCGTCAAACGCTCGCTTTCGCCACCCGCCGTGGCCGGGGCCGAGCATGTCGAGCAGGTAGACCGGGTAGCCGAGGAGCGACACCAGCGCCGCGACAAGGCCCATGCTCACGCGGGGAGGACCGAGCGAAGGTTCGCCCGGTTGTGGAAAAACTCTCGCACCACCGCCGCGTGACGCGCCTGGGCCTCGGGCGCGGCGCCCTCCTGACCCAGGGCCTTCACGTCGCGCAGGAGCGCCAACATGATGGCGGGGACCAGGGCGCCGCGCTCAGTCGCAGTCAGCGTGCGCTTCGCGTCGTAACAGCGTACGAAATGCACCAGCCGTCGCGGGTCGGCTTGCTCGTCGTTGCCGCGGTAGCCCGCATAGACAGCCGAGCGCCCGAGGTCGAGCAAGAGGGGCGCAACCCTGAGTTTTTCGAGGTCGAGCACGGCGATGCGGCCGTCGCCGAGCGACACGGCATGGTCGCGATGGAAGGAGCCGTGGACCAGCCCTCGGGGCAGCTCGGTCGCGACACCCTCGGTGGCCCAGGCCCATGCCTCGTGCAAGCTCGGCTCGGCAAAGGGCTCGAGGGTCGACCACGGGAGGTCTTCGTCGCGGTCCTCGATCTCAGGGAACTCGAGGCGTAGATCGCCGATGGTGTGGAAGGCGGCCAGCGCGTCGGCGAGGCGCTCGATGTCGCGAGCGCTCGACGAGGGGCGGGCGTCACCGAGGTAGGGGTAGAACGCCGCCACCCGGGGGCCCACCCGCAAGAGCGAGCGGCCGCCGGGGAGGGCGAGGGGAGACTCCACCACGGCTGGCGTGCCCTGGAGGCGCTGGTCAATGGCGTGTTCCAGCTCGAAGAGCCGCCCGGGGACCGGCTTGTTGAACACCTTCAGCACCGCCTCGCGCCCGGCGACCGTCACGCGGATCACGTCGTTGCAGGCGTGACGCTGGTAGCTCGCGGTCGCGACGGCGCCGAGGCCGAGCGGCGCGAGGTCCACGCCCTCCAGTGGGTGCCACAGGCCGTCCTCGGGGCGCCAGGCGCCCGTCCACTCCGTCTTCGGGAAGGCCCGTGGATAGCGGCCCTGCCCGTGGGCCGGTGCCACGCCCGCGCAGGCCGATTCCCAGGGGCTCGACTCCCCCTTGGCGAGGCGCCGCTCGGCATGCAGCAGCCACAGGTAGAGGCCGATACGGGCGTGGTCGGCGTCGCGACCGGTGGTGGCCGCCCAGGTCGCGGCGACGGGCTCGATGCCGGCGGGATCGCCGCCGGCGCTGTGCACGGTCTGGGCGAGGTCGAGCTCCGGGTCGGCCCAGCCCACGGCACCGAAGTCGAGGAGCCCCACCAAGTCTTGCCCGCGGGTGACCCAGTTCGAGGGGTGTAGATCCAGGTGACAGGGCGCGTCGCCGAGGAGCACCAGGTTGGCGAAGGCCTCCCGCAGAGCGCTAGGTAGCTCGGGTCGCGACACGCGGAGGCGTGTTCGCCGCACCCACTCCATCGCGCTGGCCCCGAGATCGACGGTTTGACGATGGAGGCGGCCGAGGATGGCACCGGCGGCGGGGAGCTGGTCGGCCCGCAACCGGAGGGGGCGGGCGTTGCCACGGCGGACGTCGTCGAGCACGAGGGTGGAGCCGGTGCCAGGTCGCACCCGCGGCGCCACGAAGCCGAGGTCGAGCTGGAGGACGGCGCGCTCGCGCTCGGCCCGGGCGGGCTCGTCGTGAATCTTGACGAAGCGCCCGACGAAGTCCGCGTCGCGACGGCGGTAGACGTGAACGCCCGCGTGGGCGCCCACGAGGTCGACGGGGCCGAACTCGGCTCGCAGCACGGCCTCGTCGAGCTTCTCGGCCCGCCCGTGGGCGCGCGCGAGACCCGGGCTCTGGGAGGCGCCACCCCAGCGACGGAGGCTCGGCAGGCCCGCCTGTGCGCGGGCTTGCATCTCGGCGAGGCCCCGCTCGCCGCGACGTCGCAAGATGTCGGCGTCGAGGAGGACCGGGGCTGTCCCCGGGCGGGCCTGGTAGGCGTTGAAACTTGGAAGGTCAAAGGCACGACTGGCGCGAAGACTCGCCTCGAAGTCCTCGTCGGTCTCGTCCCCGAAACCGTAGAGGATGTCGGTGCGCGTGACCACGGCGGGGGCGCGGCCTTTCAGACGCGACATGGCATCCAGCACGGCGGCGGGGTCGTACGTCCGACCCATGCAGCGCACTATGCGGGCGCTCCCCGACTGGATTGGGATGCCCAGAAAGGCGAACTTACCGGTTGCAAAGAGCGGGAGCAGCGCCTCGAAGTGCTCGAGCAGGAGCGTCGGTTCAAAGCTCTCCCCGCTGCAGAGGAATTCCCCCGGCGCGTCGACGACGGCGCGCACGAGGTCGACCACGGTCTGGCCGTTGTCGTGGCCCCAGGCGGAGAGGTCGGTCGAGACCAGCAAGACGTCGTGTTGGCCATGGCGAACGGCGCGATCGATGTCGGCGAGGATGTCGGGAATACCGCGCGACTTGGGACGCCCGGTGGCGCGACGGATCGCGCAGAACGTGCATTCCCCGAGGCAGCCGGTGCTCGCGACGACGTGGGCCCAGCCGTCGGCGAAGTCGTTGCCTCGGTAGGCGTTGTGCAGGGAAGGGGGCACCTCTGCGAAGGGCAAAGTCTCCTTGAACCAGGTGTCGAGCCGTTCATGGTGGCGTGGATCGACCCTGAGCGCCTCCATCCCCGACAGCTCGGCATCGAGGCGCCGGGGGTCGATGCTCGCCAGGCAGCCGAGCGCGACGACGGGCTTTCTCGTGGGGCGCAGCGCGGCGAGGGCGTCCCACGTGAGCTGCGCCTGCCGGGCATCACTGCCGCAGGTGTTCACCACGTGCGCGTCGGCCTCCGCGGGACTGTCCACCACGCGGAAGCCGTTCCCTAGCAGGTAGTCGTGCACCCGCGAGCTGACCGTGCCCGCGTAGGGACAGCACTTGAAGGCCTGGTGCAGGTAGATTTTCGCTCCCGGCGGGAGCGGCGTCATGAGGGGTTCTCGGGCGGATCCCAGGGTTCGAGGTCGCCTTCCTTGAGCGCGAAGGGCAGCTTGATGTCGACGACAAAGGTCAGGCGCGGATCCGCGCTCGGGTTCTTCGCCGAGTGGGGTACGCGCACGTCGAGCAAGCGCAACGTACCGAGGGGCCAGCGGGCTTCCTCGTCGGGTGGGAGCTGGCAGGCCAGGTGAACGCGGACCATGTCGTCGTCGCGAAAGTCCGTGTGCTTGGTGAGGTCGGCGCCGGGGTCGAGGCGCAAGAAGCCAGCGACGGGCGCGTTGGGGAGCTTCTCGAGTACCGCCATCGTGGCCGGACAGCGCGCGCGGTTGGCGGCGAAGTCCACGCCAGGGAACTCCTTTTCCCAGGGTCCCACCCGGAGCAGGAAGCCGCGCCACTGCCCGCGGTAGCGCTCGCGAGAGGGCATGTCGACGAAGAGCTCGGCGGGGATGGATAGTGCCTCGGCGCGGATGGCCTCGGCGGCGGCGAGGATGTGCGAGGTGCCGGGGATGTCGGCGGGGGACATGCGGGCAATGTACCGCGTGGTGTAGGCTCCGGCGGGATGCTTGCCCTGGTCGCCAGCTCGATGGGTTGTCCCGTGGCGGCGCCGGTGGCAGGTGACTGGGGCTGGGTCGAGTGCGACTCCGTCGATCCGTACGCCGATGCCGATGGCGATGGATACGAGCTGGCAGACGGCGACTGCGACGACGCGGACCCGAGCATCAACCCCGGCGCGGACGAGCCCTGCGACGGCCCCGACAACAATTGTGACGCCTGGGTGGACGAGGTGCTCGCCTGCGGCGAGTGAGGGGTGGCGCGGGCGTCGGCGGCACCCGGGGTCTGGGGGTCGCGTGGGCGACCCCCCCTGCGGGGCGGCCCGAAGTGCCAAAGCTCCGGCGAGGATCGGGGGAGCGGGCCGGTCGACACGTGGGTCGCGACACGATGACGCGCGGAGAGGGGCCCGAAGTGCCAAAGCTCCGGCGAGGATCGGGGGTGCGGGCCGGTCGGCACGTGGGTCGCGACACGCTGACGCGCGGAGAGGGGCCCGAAGTGCCAAACCTCCGCTGAGGTTGCCGACCTTGGGCCGGTCGCGAAACGTGTCGCGACACCGGCGAGGGCGCCGCTGTCACCGGTGAACGCTGTCCCCCGTCGAGCGGCGCCGAACTCACGTGGGCGTGGCCACCCCACCGAGATCGGCGCCCAGCGGGAACCCCCGCCGCTGGCCACGCCGTCCCGACGAGTCCGTGCGCGCCCCGACGCGGGATACCGTCCCCTCGTGGTGCCCACGCACGAGGATCCCGCCGTTCACGCCTTCCTCGCGGGTGGGCCCGACTTCCAGGTCGAGTGGCTCCGCGCGCGCGGCCTCCCTGCGGCGGTGCTCCTCCCGCTGCTCAATGCCTGCGCCCAGCGGTGTTTCTTCTGCGCCGGGCCGGGCACGATCACCGTCGCCGCGCGCGACGTCACCCCCTGGGACAGAATCGACGCACACCTTCGCCCCCCGCCAGCGGTGTCGCGACTTCTGGTGGGCGGCAACGAGCCAACGCTCCACCCCCGCTTCGACGATGCGCTTCGCCTCGCCCGTGAGCGCGGGTTCGAGCACATCGACCTCATGACAAACGGTGCTTCGCTCTCGGTGCGAGCTCGGGTTTGGGCAACCCTGGGCGTGCAGGAGGTGGTGGTTCCTCTCTACGGGATCACGGCGGCCGAGCACGACGCCATCGCGGGCGTGGCGTGCTTTGAACAGGTGGTCGCCGGACTCCACGAGGCTCACGACGCGGGTATGCGGGTGTCCATCCACACCCTCGCCATGCGCGACACGCTCCCGCGCCTCGAAGCGCTGGCCGCGTACACTAGGGAGCAGTTCGGCACACGCCTCGGCCTGGGGCTGCTGCGTCCCAAGCCGATGTTTGATTGGTCGCGACACGCGGTGTCATTCGGTCAGATCCGCTCGACGCTCGCTGGCGTCGACGTGGAGCTGCTCGCGGCGCCGCTCTGCCTCGCCTGGGGACAGGGCGACGAGGTGCTCCCCGGCCCGTCCAACGCGCCCAGCGACCGCTCCCCGCTCGCGACGATCTACTTTCTCACCCAGCGACGTCGGTACCTGCCCGCTTGCGACGTGTGTCCATCGCGAGCGGCGTGTGCAGGCGTCGTGGCGGGCTACCCTACATCACGCTGATCGCCGCCGCGAGCCCGTCGATCGCAGCCGAGATGCGCGCGGGGTCGATGGTGGGCGGTAGGTCGGTGGGCTCGTGGTAGTGCGGGTTGCGATTCGGCGGCATGTCGGTCACCATCACGGCTTGGGCGCCAATGCGCCAGAACTCGGCGTGGTCGCTCCAATCAACCCCGGGCAAGGCACCCGGGACGGTCGCCGCTGCGGCCGCGAGGCTGGCCTCCCCGCGGTAGGCCCGGAGCACCCTCTGCACCAGTCGCGACGACTGGGGGTTGCCCACGAACATGAGGAAGTTCCCCGTGCGTGGGAGGATAATCCCAAGGCCCATCGGCCACTTTTGCGTGCCGGGTTCCTCGGTGTAGTAGCCGATACTCTCGAGCGCCATCATGCCGCGCACCTCCGCCCCCACGAGCGACTCGGCGTACACCCGGCTCCCCATCTCATCCGTCTGGAAATACGGTGGCTCCTCGTTGGCAAACACCACCAGCCTGAGTTCGCCGTCGGTCGCGCCGAGCGCCGGGTCGCGGGCCAGCTCCAGGAGCGCCGCCACGCCGCTCGCATTGTCGTCGGCGCCGGGGGTGCCGAGGGCGGTGTCGATGTGCGCCCCCACGATCACCAGCGGTCCCGAGGCCTCGCCTCGCGTGGCGATGAGGTTGTCGGCCACGTCGTCTACCCGCTGGCGCGTGATGGTCCAACCGAGCGACTGCAGGCGTTCCTCGGCCCACTTCTCGGCTTGTCTGAGCTCGTAGGGGCGGTGATGGTTCCGCTCGCCCAGCGTGACCGAGAGGTGCTCGATGTCCGCCGCGATTCGCGCGGTGCGCTCGGGGTCTGCGGGCCGCGTGCCCTCGGCGCCCGGCGGGAAGTGCAGGGTGATCCGCGACGGCGAGGCGAGCGCGCCGGCGCAGATGACGCCCAGGAGGCCGAGGCCGATGAGCAGGGTTCGTTTCATCGAGGTGGTCACGGGTTCCCTGCCGCCGCCGACGTATTCCGTCGCGAGTGGCACCGCCGTCAAGGCAGGGCCAACCGGTGGACGACGATCTCGCTGGCAATGCCCATGCGCGGGGGCAAACCAGTGTGCCAGCTGCCGCGGTGAACCCAGAGCACGTTTCCCCCCCGCTCGAAACGACCCTGGTCGTAGGCCCCGAACAGGCGGAGGAGGCTCCACGGGCGAAGCACGTCGATGCCCACCTGCCCGCCGTGTGTGTGGCCCGCGAGCACCAGGTCGAAGCGGCCCGGGGGCACGGCGTCGAACACCCGCGGGTCGTGCACCATGAGGAGCCTTCGATCCGCGGGCGGCACCGGCATGGTGGCAATGGCGGCCGCGGCGCGCGCACGCGCGTCCTTCCAGTGGAAGTTGACGGCGGCAACCTCCAGCGACACCCCGCTGAGCAGGAGTATTCGCGACTCGTCCACGAGACAGTGCATGCCCCGCGACGCGAATCCCTCGCGCAATCGCTCGGCGACCGGAAGGTCGTGATTGCCTAGACAGGCGACCACTGGCGCTCCGAGTCGCGACAGGGCATCCAGGATGAAGTCGAAATCACCCTCGGAATAGGGCATCAAGTGGTCGCCGGTGACGGCCACGAGATCGGGCGACAGCGCCCGCGCCTTGTCCACCACCGCGTCGAGGTCGCGGCGTGTCATCAGGGGGCAGCCGTGCAAGTCGCTGAGGTGCACGATCCGCACCTGGCGGCTGCCGTCCCCCACGCGGTTGACGCGGAGCGTCGAGTGGCGGGCGTAGGTCCAAGCGGTGCCGAGCACCGCGAGCGCGAGCGGGGCCAGGAGCCAACGCCCCGGCCACCAGTCGCCGACCACTAGCGCATAGGGCGCCCAGAAACACAGGAATAGGCCCGTCCACAGCGAGAACGCCATCGCCGCCTGGGCGAGGCGCGCGAGCGCGGTCCAGAACCAGTCCGGGTCGCGACGCAGGTCGAGCGCGTGGAAGAGGCCGTAGATGGCGACCGGTCCCACGGTGAGCGCCGATCCGAGGGGCGCCGACGCGGCCCCCGACAGGCTCCAGAGGGTGGGGTACACGCCCACCATGGCCACCACGAGTGCCGCCACGGCGTGGTCGTTCAGCGTGCGCCCGCCGTGCCAGACGCGCCAGCACGTGAGCGCCGCGAGGAGCGCCGCGACGCCCCAGCCGAGCAGGTGCGCCTGCGCGCTACCCGCAGTCAACGAGGCATTCGCCCCCGGTCTCGTCCGAGGGACTGGACTCGCCACCACTGGAGCCGTCGCAAGCGAAGAAGAGCCAAGAGAGGAGGAGGATCATGCTGGGAGCGTATCCTACTGGCCGCCGAACAGGGCTTGGCAATCTTCCAGGACGTCCTGTGGCGAGGTGCTGTAGTTTACGTCGTCGTACTCGAGAAGCACGGCCCCGTCGGCGCCGAGCAAGCGGGTGATCCGGTCGGGGATCGAGGTGCTCTCGTTCCGCGCTGCGCCGTAGTACAGCGCCAACGTCTTGTCGTCGTCGGTCCAAAGATCGAAGGTGTAGCCCTCTTCCTCGGCCCAGGCCTGGTTGGCACTCGGCGAGTCGAAGGAAACCCCCACGATCGTCACGCCCAGCGCGTCGAACTGTTCCTGTCGGTCGCGGTACCCGCAACCTTCGGTCGTTCAACCAGCGGTGTTGGCGAGCGGGTAAAACCACACCACCGTGGGGTGGCCCACGAGGTCGACGCTCGACCGCGCCGTGCCATCGCGGTTGGTGGCGGAGAACTCGGGCACGGGCACTGGCTCGGTCGGAGCAACGCCGTGGAGGCCATCGGGCATCGGCTCCGCGCTGTCGTCGGTGTCGGTGCCGCTGGTGTCGGTGCTGGTATCCGTGCCGCCCACGGCACTGTCGGCGGGCGGCGCGTGAGCGGCGCAGGCCATCAGGAGGATCATCATGCCGGTCGGCTAACCGACCTCCAGGCGGCGAGGTCGGCCGGCACGTTGAAGTTGAGCACGCAGTTCGGATCGCTCACCGCCACGCGCGCGGCCTCTCGGAGTCGTTCGTCGAGGCGTCCCGGGCGGTGGGGCGCGGCGAGCCGCACCGGGTGGCCGTCGCGCCCCTGGTAGCTCGGGACGGTGTCGCCGTTCGCCGCGAGCAGCGCGACCAGTGTTTCTCGACTCGGGGGCGGCAGGTCGACCGGAGAGAGCAGGCAATCGCCGAGGCCCTCGAGGGCCAGCCAGGCCGAAGCAGCAGGATCGCTGCGCGCCCAATCGCGATTCACGACCACCCGCGCGCCGCGCGGCAGCAGCTCGCGGACGCGCTCGCCCTCGGCACCGATCACCACGGTCACCCGCAGGCCGACCGACTCGTATGCGCGGACGTGCTGCACCAGGAGCGGCTCGCCGTCCACCTGGAGCAGGGCCTTGGGGCCGCCCATCCGCCGCCCGCCACCCGCCGCGAGGATCACTGCTTCGCACACTGGCCCGTGGTCCAACCTGCCTCCGTGCTACATGTAGCCGGCACCGGGCGCTTCGCCCGGCGGAGAGGCCACCGCGTGTTGCCGAAGACAAAAGCCTGGTTCATCAGGCAGACTCCATTGCTCTCCGATTTGGCGGAGCGCGATCAGGACCTGCTCGACCACGTCGGAGAATCTATGGATCTCCGCCGAAAAACTCTTATTTGGGAGCCGGGCGACAGTACCAACTCGCTCTACGTGGTGCGCGCCGGGATCGTGAAGCTGAGCAAGACCAGCGACGAGGGTCGCGAGCTCACGCTCGGATTCTTCACCCGCGACCAGCTCCTCGGAGAGCTCGGCGTGGTGAGCGATTCGCCCCACGACACCACCGCCGAGGCCTACGAGGACACGCAGCTGTTCCGCGTGCCCAAAGACGACTTCGTGCGCGTGATGATGCGTCACCCGCCGCTCGCGCTGCGGATGGTGAAGCTGGTGGGCGAGCGGCGTCAGCGCCTCGAAAACCGAGTGGAAAGCCTCTTGTTCAAGAGTGCGCATTCCCGCCTCGCCGGCCTTTTCCTCGACCTCGTGCGTGACTTTGGGGTGCGCGACAGTCGCGGCCACATCGTCAATCTGAAGCTCACGCACAAGGAAATCGCGAACCTGATTGGTGCCACCCGGGAAACAGTGAGTTTCGCAATTCTGGACATGCGCCGCGACGGGCTGATCCTCACCGAGGGCAAGCGGGTGATCATCGTCGACGAGAGCAAGCTGCGGCACCTTCGCGACAGTTGAGGCGCCCTGATGCTGCTGGGCACCACGGTCCTGGTCAACCTGTTGGCATGTTTGCCGCATGGTGCGCTGGGGGGCTCGGGTCGGCAGGAGGCGAGGGCCTACGATCTGGCCGTCGCGGACGACCAGGGCTTCTCCTGCTCGGCCCGGCTCAGCCTGCACTTTGCCGAGGAGTTTCAGGATTCGAGCCTTGGGTGGCTCGGCTGCTTGCACGCCCCGGGCACCGAGCCCGTGGCCGGGCAGTGCGTGGAACTGCGGTCCTTCCCCACCGGAGAGGTGCTCGAGGTGCGCGGCCTCGCCGAGTGGCCCGCCTTCGCTCGACTCGACCTCCTGTGGCCGATGGTGTCGCCCGCGATCCGGCCGGGTGAGGTCCTGACCAGCTGGCCACTCTTTGCCGGGCCAGACGCCCCCGCGCGCGTGCTCGCTCGGGGCGTCTGGGTGCGGGATGGACCCACGCACGCCTGGGCGGCAACCCTCGACGACAATGACCCAGCGTTGGTTCTCAACGGCGCGATCGTCGCGCGGTTCGACGTGCGCGGCGGCGAGGTCGAGCGCGCCGAGTGGACGGCGGAGCGCTCGGCCTGCGTGGATGGTGACTGTGTCCAGTGGTCGACCCGGGGCACGCTCCGCGCGGCGGGGGTGCAGCCCGCTTTGCCCCCGGAGGTCGTGTCCGCGCGCGCGGCAGCGCTCGCGCTCCGGAATCCCGGCGTCACCGGCCCCTCGGGGTACACCGGATTGTTGCGTGCCGAGGACTCTTCACCGCCCCCTGGCTGCTCGACCGGTACGCCAATCAACTGAATCTTGGTACAGTCTCGGCCGGAGCCGATGCCGTGAACCTCGAACTGCTCGGTCGCCTCGTTCGCAACGCGCGGTTCTTGCCGCACGCCGACGGGCCGGGCGCTCTCGCCGCCCTCGCCGCGCTCCCAGCGCTGGTGGACGGTTTGCCGGAGCTGCGGAACCTGGGCGACGGTCGCGCCATGCCACAGATCCCCGTGGCCTGTGGGACCGCCCTCTACGGGCCTACGGAGCGCGCGCTGCGCAACGTGCTCGACGAGACGCTCGCCGACCTGCGCCCCGTCCCTGCTGAGGAAGAGGCGAGGAAGCTTGCGAACGATCCACTGGTCGCCCTGCTGCGCCGCCTCCTTGTGGAGGCCCACGCGGTTTCCCCCGGTGCCTGTCTCGTCGCGGGTCTCGAGTACGCCCGCACATGCGCGAGCCACCTCGCCAGCCCAGGCGCGCTCATCGTCGAGCAAGTTCGGCAGTTCCGATCTCTGCCCCAGGCCAAGCGAAACCCGGCCCACGCCCGGGTGGCCAACGCCATGCGCGCGCGGCTCACCGTGGCCATGATCGAGGAGGCCCGCGTCGGCCGTGCCCCTTCTGCGCTCCTCGCGGCGCTGGCGGCCAACCCGATGCCCTTCCTATTCGGGCGGGGCGCCTTCGACGCCGAGCTTGATCTGGGCCTGGTCCATGCCGTTGTCGGCGGCACGGTGCCCGCCGAGCAAGTTTCGGCGGCGGTCGCTGGTTTGCGGCAGGCGGTGAGCCTGGCCTTCGGCCGGCTGGGCTCGCGGAAGGCCACGCCCGACGACCAGGCGCTTGCCCTCCGCACCTGCGCGCCACAGCTGCTCGAGGACGGCCCTGCGGCCGCCGGCGACGTGCTCGCGGCCGATCCCGACACGTGGGGGTTTGTCCTTCCCAACTTGGCCCGTTTCTGCGACCAGAAGCAGCTCGTGGCCGCGGGCCTTTCCAGCGAGCAGGCCAAGGCGCTCCTTCGCGTGGACGTGGCGCTGGCCGTGTCTTCGTCGATGCGCGCCACGCTCGTCGCGCTGCGCGGGTGGGACGTCTTCACGACGCTGGCATCCGCGTTGGCGCCGGTACGCGACGACGACCCGGTGGAGCGTCGACTCTCGGTCCCGCGCGGCCATCCGATCGACGCCACGGTCGTCGCCGTCTCGCTCTCCGCGGCTCGTGCGATGGGCGACGGCACTGCGCTTCCAGAGGCCGCCAGCACGGCGTGGGAGTCCTGGAGCGTCTCGGCGGTCGGCGCCTTGCGCGTCGATCTCGGCGTGGTGGGCCTCGTTATCTTTGGTGACCCGCTGACGGCCGCGCGCTTCGCGGCCTCCTTGCGGGACCGCGGATCGGGCGCGATTCCCGTGCCTCCCATCGCGGTTGCCACGGGGCGCGTGACGGGTGGCACCGACGGGGGCACCGTGCGCGTGGGTGGCCCCGCGGTGTGCGAGGCGATGCGACTCTTGCCGACGGGCCCGTTGGCGGCGCGCCCCGAGGGCATGCACTCCATGGCCCGGGTCGCCGTGTTTGGCGGGCAGCTCGCCGGCGCTGGCGTGGTGATCGACGTCGCGACCTCTGAAGCGCTCAGGCGAAGCGCGCTGCAGCGGCATCCCTCGAAAAGGCGGCCGCGTGGGCTCGTCGTGCGGGAGGTCTGGGACAGCGAGGAGGGCCTGCTCGTGCTCATCGATGTGCCCGCGCTGGAGGGCGGCTTCGAGCTGGTGCGCGTGTCCCCGGCTGACTGGGCCGCACTCCTCGACGCGCCGGCGCCGGTGGACGCTCGGCTCGACCGCTCGCTGCCGCTCATCCGCGAGGCGGCGCGTTCGGACCGTCGCCCGCGGCGCCGTTCCCGTGCACCCGACGAGGCCGGGTCGCCCTTGGCGTACGACGGCGAGATCGACGACCCGCCGACGGGTCACAGCCAGAGCACGTCGGGGAGCTTCAGCGGCGGTGATCGTACCTGGGGATCGGGGCCCACAGCCGCTTCGGTGCCGACACCATCCACGCAGGCGCCGCCGCCGGCGAATGCCACGCTCGCCCCTGCCCCCACGCCCTTGCTCGCGCCGCAGCCGGCCTCGGCGGGACCGAGCACCACGCTGCCACCCACTGCGCTGCCTGTCGACTTCTTCCTCGCGGCCGAGGAACCGGCCTCGGCGCCGGTTGCTCACGATCTGCGGGGTACCATCGTTCCCGAGTCCGACGCGGCCATGCTGGGGAGCGACTTCTCGGGCAACGTCGCCGGCGGGCCTGCCGCTATCCCGGACGACCCGTTCGGCCTCGGCGCCGGTGACTCGGCTGCCGAGGCCGTCGCCGCACCGCCCCGGAGCGACCCCTTCGGCTTCGCCCTGGGGGCCGACACCGCTGCCGTGGACAGTACTTTTGGCGACATCTTCGGCGTGCCTGCCACGGCGGCCGATGCGTCGCCGCCCGAGCCCGAGGCGCCCCCCACGACGGCCGCTCCCATGCTCACCGGCGACGGTGGCTTCAGCCTGACGGTCGAGGAAGACGAGGACGATGGCGATGAGCCTTCCTCGCCCTTGCTCCGCGGCGATGGACGCGAGATCGTCGAGGAACCGGCAGGTTTCGCGCTTCCGGAAGGCGTGCAGGGCGCCGAGACGCGACCTGTGGAAGAGCCGGCTCCACCGAAGGGCCCGAAGCCTGCCGCTGTCGACTTCGGCTTCGTGCTCAACGGCTACGCCTGCTACGTGATGCACGAGCGCGTGGTTTTCGGCCGCCCGTATGGAACGCGCCTGATCGACCACCACAGCTACGACACGGGCAGCAACCTCGACCGGGCCTATCAGGGCTTCCTTCAGGACAAGATCCGCGAGGGTTTCATCCCTCAGACCGAGATGGTTGGCGAGCTTCCCCGGGGGGTGACGGTCATGCCCCTCGAGCCCGAGCGGTTAGCGGCCGCGTGGAGGGCGTTGACCTGATCCTTGCCGCCGCCATTGCCTTCGCCGCCAGCGTGGAGCTGGGCGCGACTGCGGGCGTGGCGGGCGACCTCGCCGACGACCCACCTGCGGGCGATGGCCGCGGCAGTCTCGGACCGGCGGCCACTCTACGCACGCGGCTCGAGCTCGGCTTTGGCCCGGCGGCGCTCCGCCTGCAGGTGGCCAGCTTCACGGGCTCGGGTCGCGACACGGTGTACTGGTGGGAAGATGGGTGGCGGTCGAGCGCCGACCACTGGACCTGGCTCGGTGGTGTCACGGTGGGCGCGGGACCCATGGTACGGGTGCCGCTGTCGCCCTCGGTGCAGCTCGGTGGTGGCGCCACTGGGGGGATCATGGGCATCGGCGCCTTCCACGACTTCGGCGGCGCCTCGCAGTACCTGCTCGACCCGAAGCAGAACGACCTCGACGATCCCGACAACCTCGACCCCTACACGATCCAGGCCGTGCCCAGCGCCGAGCTGGTGGCGTCGCTTCGCGTGGGCCGAGCGCTGGCCGCCGAGCTGGAGCTGGGGTATACGCTCGCCCTCGTCCCGGCGGCCGATCTTTCGGGGACCCCCCCCGAGTCGTCGGCGAGGCGGACGGCGTTCGCGCTGGGCGCCGTCTTCATCGCCCTCGGCGTTTCGGCGCCTCTCGCGCCAGGAAACTAGCCATGAAGCTGTACCGCGCCCGCATCCCCGCCATCGCCCACGCCGTGATCGACCGGCTCTCCAACGAGGGCGACATCGAGGTCGAGACCGCCGACCGCGAGGAAGCCGCCAGTGATCTCGTCGCCATCATGGATTCGTATCTACGTCGCGACAACGACCTGCGCGAGGCGGTACGCGAGGTCATGGAGCGCAAGAACATCCCCTACGACCAGTACGGCAAGGTCAAGGGCGAGGTTGCCGACGGCTGGGGTCACCCCACCGGCGACGACGTTACCCGCTACCTCGCGCGCCAGTTCATCGAGAACTTCATGATCTCGAAGTTCGTGGGCGAGGTCTTCACCGAAGATCGCGAGCTTTTCAAGAAGATCGTCGACACGATCAAACCCTTCGACGTCGACGAGCGCGCGCTCCGTGCCGAGGCCGAGGAGCGCATCAAGAACGTGCGCGAGGGCAGCGTGGAGCGCCAGGAGGCGTTGAACCGCGCCTTGAAGGAAGTCCGCAAGCGCCACGGCCTGATCTAGGGCAAGTACCCCACCGGGTCGACCGACTCGCCGTCGACGATCAGGTCGAAGTGCAGGTGGGGCCCGGTGCTCATACCTGAGTTGCCCGAGTAGGCGATGAGCTGGCCCGCCAGCACCTCCTCCCCCTCGTCGACGACCAGGACCGCGTTGTGGCCGTATCGGGTGTACACGCCCTCGCCGTGGTCGAGGATCACCTGCCGCCCGCTACCCCCGCTCCACTCCGCCGACGCCACCGTGCCGTCTGAGGTCGCGACCACGGGTGTGTAGTAGGGGACCCCGATGTCGATCCCGCTGTGCATCGTCCACCGCCCGCCAAAGGGCGACCTTCTGTAGCCCCAGTCGCTCGTCAACGTGCCGCCTTCGACGGGCCACAGCTGCGGGAGCGCCCCGCCCCGGCGCTCCAGGAGCTGCGCGTCCTGTTCCAGGTCGTCCAGTCGCGACACGACATCGTCGAACTCCGAGGCGACGATCTTGCTCCGATCGACGATTGCCGCGGCACGGTCGACAGGTTCACCGCCCGGCCAGCTCAAAGTCTCCGCGGCGTCCTCACCGGCGAGCCAGGCGTCGTAGGCGGCCATCTGTTCAGCATCGAGGGGGCCCGCCCCGGGCAGGCGCCCCTCTCGGGCCAGGGCGCGCACCTGGTCGTCGAAGGCCTCGACGCGCGCCGCCAAGCCTTCCATGTGGGCCAGTCGCGACTCGACCGCCTCGAGTCCCCCGCGTAGGCGCTGGTTCTCCACGAGTAATCGACGGGACTGCGCCGCCTTGGGGAGCGCCCAGGCCGAGGCGCCAGCCAGCACCAGGAGCGCCACCCCGGCCACGATCGCCCCGCGGGTGGCGAGGTGAATCGTCCGCGCGCTCACCTCAACCTGGCGCACCTGGCCGTTCCCCCCGCGGGGGACGACCAGGATCGTGAAGCCGTCGTTGGCCTTCTTCGCCATGCGCCGCGAGTAACGCGCGGGGCTAGTTGTGCTCCTCGTTGATGGCAGCCAGCAACGGCTTGAGACGTTCCATGATGCGCGTGTGCAGTTGGCTGACGCGGCTCTCGGTCACCCCGAGCAACTGCCCGATCTCCTTGAAACCGAGCTCCTTGAAGTAGTAGAGCTCGACGATCATCCGGTCGCGCTCGGGAAGCTGTCCGACCGCGGCGCGCACCCTGGCACGGAAGTCGCTGGCCTCGAGCACGTCTCCGGGGGTGTCGCCCTCGTGGGCGATCGAGTCGCCGAGGCTGTGGTCCTCGTCGGCGCCCTCCTCCATACTCACGACGTTGTGGATCAGGCTGTGGTCGGCCAGTTCGCGCAGCCGTTCCTCGCTCACGCCGAGCGCCTTGGCCAGCTCGGGCTCGGTGGGCTCCCGGCCGAGCCCCTTGCGGAGCTTCTCCTTCTCCACGCGGATGCGGTCGCCGCGGTCACGCACGGAGCGCGGCACCCAGTCCACCTTGCGCATCTCGTCGACGATCGCGCCCTGCACGCGGATGCGCGCGTAGCCGGAGAAGCTGATGCTCCGGTCTTCCTCGAAGCGATCCACGGCGTCGATGAGGCCGAGCATGCCCATGTTGACGAGGTCGCCCACGTCCACGCAGCTCGGGTAGCGGCTGGCCAGGCGGTAGGCCACCCGGCGCACCATCGGCACGTGGTCCTCGATCAGCTTCCGGCGCACCGCCGGGTCGAGTCGTTGTTTTCGGGTGGGCCTCTCATCGTCGACGAAATCAAACGGGCGAAGCTGGGCTTGCGCCTTCTGGACCACGGCCATTGGGTTCTCCTCTTTGCTGGGGTGCCCCCATCGGGGCGACATCCCAGTCAACGGCGAGATGGGCACGGTCTTGAGCGTTTCTTGCGACTTCCGATTAGAGAATATTCGGCGTTGTACCTGATATCGGTCAGACCCACGGGTTGTTTAGCCGCCCGGGTTACCGTCGCGAGTAATTTCCTTGGCACCCTCGAGCTGGGGCAGGATCTCGTCGCGCAAGGCGAGAAAAGCGGGCTTCTCGGCCTCTGGCAGCGGCCGGGTGACCGGCACGATCTGCTTCATGGGGTCCTTGTGCACTCCGTTGACCATGAACTCGTAGTGCAGGTGCGGTCCTGTGGACATGCCGGTGCTGCCCACGCGCCCGATGAGCTGGCCTTGCCGCACCTTCTCGCCGCGTTTGACGCCGATCGACGAGAGGTGGGAGTACCCGGTGATGTACCCGCCCTCGTGTCGAAGCTCGATGTGGTTGCCGTGGCCCCCGGCCCAGCCCGATTGGGTGACGACGCCATCGGCCACCGAGCGGATCGGCGTGCCGGAGGGGGCGGCGAGATCCACGCCCTTGTGCGCCCGCATGGTCCCGAGGATGGGGTGGCGACGACCGGAGGAGAAGCCAGAGGTAACGCGGGAGAACTCGATGGGCGAGCGAAGGAATGCCTTGCGACGGGCACTGCCATCGGCGGCGTACCAGCCCACCTCTCCGTCCGAAGTCCGGTATCGGATCGCGGTGAAGCTCTTGCCGCCGTTGTCGAGGATGGCGGCGCGGATGTCGCCCACACGCTGCTCGCCGTCGTCGCCGGTCAGACGGTCGAGGACAAGACGGAACTTCGCGCCTTCAACCAGCTCGGTGTTGAAGTCGACGTCGTACTCGAAGATCTTGGCGAGGTTGATCACCTGCGACGGGGAGAAGCCCACGCTGGTGGCGGCCTCCCACAACGACGAGGTGACAGTGACCGCCGCGGCCATCTCCTCCACCACGTACGGGACGGGGACCTGTCGCGACTTATACTTGTCGCCCGTGCGCGCGATCTCGAAGGTGAAGGCTGGGTCGTGGAGGAGGCGCAGGCGGAAAGGCTGGTCTTCGCCCTCGCGCCAGTCGATGAGGATCTCGTCGCCGATCGAGAGGCGATCGAGCCCATTCCCAGCGGCGTTGAGCATCGCGGCCGGTGCGCCCATCGCCCTGAGGATGCTCCCGGCGGTGTCGCCCTCGCTCACCTCGTGGCGCTCGGTGCGAAACCAGGGCGCGGGCGCCACCAGCGCGGCGGTGACCGACGCGACAGGGGGCTGGTCCACCGGCCGCGGTGCGGCCGCGACGTAGCCCGCGAAGCTCAAGAGCCCGAGGACCACCACCGTGACTCCGATCCGCGCCAGCTTCATCAACGACCCCCGAAGAACCAGATGACCAAGACGACCGTGATGAGGAACATGCCCACGAGTGCGCCGGCAGCCAAGCCCTGCAGCACGATCCAGAGAACGTTGCTGCCCTTCTTGCGCGGCGGCGTCGGTCGCGACACGAGGTCGCCCCCGCGGGCGGGGCCGGCCGGCGCTGGCGTGGGCACGACCGCTTCCCTGCTCGACGCCGTCGAGGCGGGCTGGGGCGGGGCCGAGGCGGGGATCACGCTGCGCACCGCACCCGGCGGCGGCGCTGGTCGCGACGGCTGGTCGAGGAAGGCGGGGCGCTCGACGTTGAGCATCGTCGCTTCCTGCGGGAGGGGGTCGATCGCCGCCTGTGCCGAGCCCAGCCCGGAGGACGAAGACGAGAAAGACACGGGCGCCGGGGCGAGCGTGGGCGCGGAACCCTGCCAGCGCGGCGGTCCCTGGGGCACGGGCGCCAAGGGCGGTGAGGGGAGGTCGCCCGCGAGGTTCGTCGCGAGGGGCTTCACGACCTGGGGCGGCGGCTGCGGCGCGGGCACCGTGGCAACAGCCTCGTCGCCGTCGCCGTCGGCGATGCTCACCGTCTTGCCCACGAGACCCGCGCCGTCGCGCGCGTCGCGGCGCGCGGCCTCCACGGCCACAGGCACCGCCGTGCTCGCCCACGAGCGCAGGCCGGTGCCTCGAAGCAGGTCGGCGGCGGCGTTGAGCTGTCGCTCCACGGTGGCGCCATTGGGCCGGTTGCGCGGGTTCCACTCCATCATCTGGCGCAAGACGGGCACCAGCTGGGCGTGGGTGCCGGAGATCTGGGCGAGCCGCTCCTCGAGGCGCTTCTGGTGCGCGTCTTCCTTGAGCTTCGGTTGGCCGAAAACCTCGCCGGCGGCGGCTTCCCAGAGGGTGAGCGCGAGCCCGAAGATGTCGGCGGCGGGGCTCACGTCGCCGGTGATGATGTACTCGGGCGCCATGTAGTTGAGCGTCCCGAGCACAAACTGGCCGGTACGGCTCTCCCGGGCCGCGAAGCGGGCCTGGGCCACGCCGAAGTCGAGTAGCTTCACGCCGCCCTTGTCGGTAACCATCACGTTGGCGGGCTTCACGTCGCGATGCACCACGTTGAGCGCCTCGCCGGTCGACGGGTGACGTGCGGTGTGCGCGGTGTGGAGCGCGCCGGCCACGGTGGCCCCGAGCTCCGCGAGGGCCCGAGGGGGGGGCCGCTCCGCCTTGGCGATCAGCGCGTCGAGATCGATGCCCTCGACGTACTCCATCAAGACCGCATCACGACCCGCCACGCGCACCAGCTCCAGCACCTTCAGGATGTGCTCGTCTTGTAGGAGCCCGAGCAGTCGCGCCTCGTCGCGCACCCGCGACACGAACATCTCCCCATCGGGGTGGTTCTCGGCGAGTACCTTCACCGCCACCGGCCGCCGGAAGCCCCGCGAGCCGGCCAACTCGGCCAGGTAGACGGTGCCGAAGGCACCGGAGCCCACCACGCGCGTGAATACGAGCTGTCGCACGGCGCCCCCTTAGTCGGGCGGCCGAGTATCGGCTGCTACTCGCCCGTTACTCGTTGACTGGCGTCATCCAGAGGGTCTGGGCCGACACCCCGATCTGCTGAAGGGCGCGGTCGTAGCGGTCGCCCGAGGGGCAGTCGAAGAGCAGGTCGGGGCTCGCCTCGACGTACACCCAGGAGCCTTCTTCGAACTCACGGTCGAGCTGCCCGGGACCCCAACCGGCGTAGCCCAGACAGAGCATAAACTCAGAACTCGCCGCGATCAAGGCGGATAGTCGTTCGCGGGAGGGCGAAACGCCGATCCCCGACACCGTCCACCCCTCGCGACAGACACCGCGGTAGAGCACAAAACCGCTGCCTCGCTCCACCGGTCCCCCCCACAAGGCCGGGGACAAGAGGCGCCCGCTCTTGCCGGGGAGCTCCAGATGACTCGCCACGTCGCCGATCTTGACGGGGGCCTCGCGGTTGACGACGAGGCCGAGCGCACCCTGGGAGGAGTGCTGTACCAGAAGCACCACCGCGCCCTCGAAGTTGGGGTCGCGCATCTGGGGACTCGCGACGAGAAGGCCTGGTTCCATCTACCCGGCGCCACCCAGCTCACGAAGTGGCTCGATCCGCGGCTGGGCACCACTGCGGATCACGTCCTCGTTGATCACCACTTCCTTGATGTTGTCTTGCGACGGCAGCTCGAACATGATGTCGAGCATCACCGACTCGAGGATCGTGCGGAGGCCGCGCGCCCCGGCCTTCCGGGTGACTGCCTTCTCGGCGATCGCGCGGAGAGCTTCGGGCGTGAAGGACAGCTTCACCTTCTCGAACTTGAACAGCTTCTGGTACTGCTTGACGATGCTGTTGCGGGGTTCGGCGAGCACGTGCACCAGGTCGTCGACCCCGAGCGGGTCCATCACGGCGAGGACCGGCAAGCGCCCGATGAACTCCGGGATCAACCCGAACTGTTCCAGGTCCTCCGGGGTGATGATGCGCATCAGCTTCTGCGCCACCTCGCCCTTCTCACCACGCTCGTGTCCGAAGCCCACCGTCTTGCGACCGGTGCGCTCCTGCACCAGCCGCTCGATGCCCTCGAAGCTGCCGCCGCAGATGAACAGGATGTTCGTGGTGTCGATCTGGAGGAATTCCTGATTGGGCAAGCGCTTGTTGCCCTTGATCTGGATGCTGGCATTGCTGCCCTCCAGGATTTTCAACAAGGCCTGCTGCACGCCCTCGCCGCTCACGTCGCGACTCACCGAGCTCGAGAAGCTCTTCCGGGCGAGCTTGTCGACCTCGTCGATGTAAACGATGCCGCGCTGGGTTTTCTCCACGCTGTTTCCCGAGGCGTGGAAGAGGTTGAGGATGATGTTCTCGACGTCTTCACCGACGTAGCCGGCCTCCGTCAGCGTGGTGGCGTCGGCCACGACGAAGGGCACGTCGAGTAGGCGCGCGAGCGTTTGCGCGATGAGCGTCTTGCCGGTGCCGGTGGGGCCCACCAGGAGCACGTTGGACTTCTGGATCTCCACGTCGCCCGTGCGACCCTTGCCCTGCTGGTTGGCTTCCAGCCGCTTGTAGTGGTTGTACACCGCCACCGCGATCTTTCGCTTCGCCGCGTCCTGGCCCACCACGTACTGATCGAGGAAAGACTTGATGCGGGCCGGTGAGGGGATCTTGCCGCTGCCGAAGCTGATGCCGGTGGCGCTCTTGTTCTCGCGGATGATGTCGAGACAGAGGCGGATGCACTCGTTGCAGATGTAGACGTTTGGACCGGCAACAATCTTCTCGACGTCGCGCTGCGGCTTGTGACAGAAGCTGCACGAGAGAGACGACTGGCTGGAGTACTTCGGCATCGGCTCCTCGGTGCGGCGCTACGGGCACACTCTAAGCGTGGCAGGATCGGGGCGTCAACGTGCATTCGGCACGTCGCGCCCATGCTTGATACGAAACGACGATGCCTGCCGCGAGCGACTACTACGGCCTCCTCGGTGTCGCGCGCGACGCGACCGACAAGGACATCAAGAAGGCCTTCCGTGCCGCGGCGAAGGAGTGCCATCCCGACGTGGCCGGCGACGACCCCGCGAAGACCGAGCGCTTCAAGGAGCTGCGCGCCGCCTACGAGGTGCTGGCCGACCCGGTGAAGCGCGCCGCCTACGACCGGCGACTCGATCGCCGGGCCAACCCGAGCCCCTTCTACGGCAGTCACTGGAAACACGCCGGCAAGCCGAGCGCCTCCACCACCGCGCACAACCCGGGCGCCAACGACCTCGATCTCGAAGATCTCTTCAACGATTTCGGCGGCATCGACCTTGGCTTCGGCAAGCAGCCTGGTCGCACCCCCTCGCACTCGTCCACCCCCCGGGGGACCACGCCGCCCCCCGCGAGTCAGCCCCCGCCGAGCGGCGGCTGGTACCATCAGACCCACGCGCGCCCGGCCGGTCGCACTCGCCCTTCCGCAGCGAGGGCCGAGCCCTCCGGTTTCTCCGGTCCCCCGGAGCCAGGTGAAGACATCAAGGTGAAGGTCGACGTGCCCGCTGGCGTTGCGATGCGCGGCGGGCTGGTCACGGTCACCTACGCGCGCAACGTGCGCGGCGACGATCCGCGCGCGGTGCACACCATCGACGAGCTGCATGAACTGCGGGTGCCTCCGGGCGTGCGCGAGGGTGAGGTGCTGCGCGTGGAGCGGCACGGGCACGCGGGGGTCAACGGGGGCCCGTACGGCGATCTCGTCGCCACCGTGCACATCGTCGGTCCCCGGCCGGGTGCCGACTCGCCGGGCGACGCCGAGGGCGCTCGTGGTCCCCGGATGCGCATGCCCGCGTCTCACGACGGCGTGGTGGCTGAGGGCGACGTGGACGTGCTCCGCTTCGACGTGGGGGTGGTCGAGGCGATCCTCGGCGGCCGCGTGGAGGTCGACACCCCCCAGGGCCGCGTTCGGGTGACGATCCCGCCCGGCACCAGCTCAGGCACGCGCCTGCGCTTGCGGGCGCGGGGCAACAATGGACACGACGGTACGGCCCGAGATCTCTACGCCGAGGTGCGGATCGTGGTGCCGACGGACATCGACGAGGAGTCGCGTAGGCTCATCGAGGAGTTTGGAAGGTTGAATCCTGGGGAGTAGGGGGCGAGGCCCGGGAGGAGATGCTCGCACAGAGACCACCGGGGGCACGGAGGGGAAAGGCTGGCGGCGCCGCCCACACCGCGAAATCCGGGCGTTTTCTCTGTGCTCTCCGTGGGCTCTGTGCGAGAAATCCGCCCCGCCGCCCTCAGTGACTCGCCAACTCCACCGCCGCCGTCGCGACCGCCTTGAACACTGTCGGCCCCATCGCCAGCTCCAGCACCTCGTCGGCGTTGTCGACGAAGTGGTAGCTCAGCTCGTCGCGAAGCACCTTGGGCACGTCGTGCAGGTCGCGCTCATTCAGCCGCGGCATCACGATCTCCTTGATGCCGGCGCGCCGGGCGGCGAGCACCTTCTCCTTGATGCCGCCCACCGGGAGCACCTTGCCGCGCAGGGTGATCTCGCCCGTCATCGCGAGGTCGGAGCGCACGGGTAGGCCCGTCAAAAGCGACACCAGCGCCGTTGTTAGCGTGACGCCTGCGCTCGGGCCGTCCTTGGGGATCGCGCCGGCCGGCATGTGGAGGTGGTACTCGTTGTCGGCAAACACTGCGGGCTCGAGACCAAATCGAGCGGCGCGCTCGCGCACGAAGCTCATCGCCGCCTCGCAGCTCTCCTTCATCACGTTGCCCAGTGAACCTGTGATCTTGAGCCCGCGTGGGCCGGGCATGCGGGTGGCCTCGATGAAGAGGATGTCGCCGCCGGCCTCCGTCCACGCCAGACCAATGGCGATGCCCGGACGGTCGGTGCGCTCGGCCAGCTCCGGGTGATGCTTCGGCGGGCCGAGCCAGGTGGTCACCTGCGCCTCGTCGAGCTCAAACGGGGCCGCGTCGCCCTCCACGATTCGCCGCGCCGTCTTTCGGAACAAGGCCGCGAGCTCGCGTTCCAGCGAGCGGACACCCGCCTCGCGGGTGTAGCTGCGGATCAGGAACTCGGCGACGTGCTCGGGGATGCCCATGTGGTCGTCGGTGATGCCGTGCGCATCGCGGAGACGACGGTAGAGGTGCTGCTGGGCGATCGCCAGCTTCTCCTCCTCGATGTACCCGTGCAGCCGGATGATCTCCAGGCGGTCGTGCAGGGCCGCCGGGATGGGATCTTCCACGTTGGCGGTGCCGACGAAGAGCACGTGCGAGAGGTCGAAGGGGGCGTCGACATGGTGAAAGACGGACGAATAATCGTAGGGAATCCCACCTCTTTCTGCACAGTCCAGGCTTGTTCCATCGAGTGAGCGATACCGGAACGCGCTGA
>SXON01000160.1 GCA_005778355.1 Pseudomonadota bacterium
CAGAGCTTTCCAGCATGGTGCGCGCGTCGCTGTCGCCGCGCAGGTGCGTCACGCACAGCGCCGCCAGTTCCGGCGGGAACTTGTCCCGCAGGACCTTCAGGGCGCGCTCGGTGTGACTCGTGACCAGCACCCGCTGGTTCGTGGCGAGCAGGTGACTGACGAGGTTCACGATCGTGTGCGACTTGCCCGTGCCGGGCGGCCCCTGGAGCACGAAGCTCCGCCCGCGCAAGGCCGCAGACACCGCCGAGAGCTGGGTGGAGTCACAATCGAGCACGGTGGGGAGGGCGTCGGGCGGCAGCGCGTCGTCGAGCGTGCGCGGGTCGGGCTCGCCCACGCGATCCTCGAAGGGGAAACGCCCGCCCTCGGCCAGGTGGCGCACCACCTCGCTCTGCATCAGCTGCTCGGCGTTCTGCTCCAGGTCGCGCCACATGAGGAACTTGGTGAAGGAGAAGAGCCCAAGGTGCGCCTCGTCGAGCACCTCCCACCGGGGCATGCGCTGGATGGCCGTGCGGGCGCGTCGTAAGAGGCCCGCCACGTCGATCCCCGCGTCGTCGGTGTCGAGCGCGGCGATGCCCGAGAGATCCACGGCGTGGTCGCGCCTCATCTTCTCCACGAGGGTGACGTTGGCCATCGGCTCCTCGTCGAGGCGACGCAGGCGGATTCGACGCGACACGCGGTCGTAGTCGAGGGAAACGGGCACGAGGCACAGGGGCGCCAGTCGAGGCGTGGTGCTCTCCGCTGTCTCGAACCAGCGCAAGAGGCCCAGGGCGCAGAAGAGGGTGTTGGCGCCGCCCTCTTCTCGCTCGGCCCGGGCCGCGCGATCCAGCGCCACCGCGTGAACCACGAGCTCGTCGGGTCGCAAGGGCGCGTGAACAAGTTTCCGCTCGAGGTCGGCGCGGCGGGTGGTGTCGAGCTCGGCCTCGCTCACCTTGCGCGCGGCCAGGGTGGCGTCGCGGGTGTCGCGCGCGTCGGCGCCGGGGCGGGGCAAGAGCTCCAGCGTCGCGTCGGTGGCGAGGAGGTCTTCGAATCGGGGCAGGTGGGGCACGTTGAGCGGCAGGGCGGAACGCGAGCCCGGGCGGTAGTTGAGCAGCCGGTTGTTCAGCGACAGGTCGAGCAGGCGGTCGCGCCAGCGCTTGAACCGGGCCACGACAGTGTCGGGGGGCGCGCTCGGCGATGGCGGGGCCTCTGGCTCGGGCTCTGCCATCGCGTCGCTCAACAGACGCCGCGCCGCCTCGGTGGGGGCGCCCGGTGCCTCCTCGGGCGTGACCGTCACCCGCACCGGCAGGGGGCGAAATCGGTCCAGCCGCACCACGCGCACGTCGACGGCGGCGACAAACTCGTGGTCGTTAGCGAGGTAGTCACGGGCGGCGGCCACGCAGGCCTCGAGCGGGGGGCGCTCGCTGTGCACGAGGCTGGAGCTGTCGAAGGCGAGCAGCTGCCCGAGATGCATCAGCGTGCGCAGCCGGGCCGCGTCGCCCACCACCCCCTCGGGGAATCGTTCGTCCACGAGCCAGAGCGCAGGGAAGGCGTGGCCGTGCACCACGACGATGAGCGGCGCGAGGCCCATCTGCTCGAGACACGCCGCCACGAGCAAGCTGATGTCGAGGCAGTTGCCCATGCCGTCGGCGAGCAGCATGTCGGGGAGCCGCACCTTCTGGCCCGAAGCCTCAAAACTCGCCGGCAAGCCCACGTAGCTGAGCCCCAGTCCCCGGAGCGCCGCGATCAAGGCCTCGAGTTGCTGCACGACCCGCCGAGGGGATCGAGCCTGGTAGCCGGGGATGGCGGCATCGCCGTGCACCCGCGCCAGCTCGTCTCGCGCTGCACGCAAGAGCTGCGATACCACCGGGTGATTCGGGAGCACGAAGCTTGCTAGCAATGCCGGTGGGGCACGAAGGCCCGGCCACTCGTTGAAGGCGAGCACCTCCACGGGCGACTCGCCCTGCGCCACGACCTCGGCGCCCTGCTTCACCGCCCAGCACAGCTCGGCGTGCTCGGCCTCGCTCACGGCACGCAGCTTGCCCGGCGGAAGGCGTAGTTCGAGGCTGGCCAGCTCGATGTCCTCACCGGGGGGGACGGTATCGAGGGGGATCACCACGGGGTCGCCGAGGTCGGGCTCCAGCGCCGCCTCGAGCGTGGCCCCGGCGAGCGCTTCGGTCCCGAGGTTTCTGAGGCGGAAGCCGGTCAACAGGGGCACCCCCGCCTGCTCCAGCGCGAAGTTCAGCGTGGGGGCCACGCCGAGGGTCACCTCGACCTTGCTGCTCATGCCGCCGGCCGCTGGATGACCACCACTCGCCCCACCAGCGCCTCGGCCACGGGCAAGTCGCCCGGGTCGGCCAGGTCGATGCGCCGCCCCACGCCCTGCACCACCTTCACCGCGCCGCTCACCCGCACGAAGCCCTTGGTGCGCACCCCGCGCCGGGCCTCGAGCCACTCGAGCATCGCCGCCTCGTCGAGATCGTCGGGCGCACGCAGCTCGGCGGAGGTCCACGCGTCGTGGTGGTGCTCATGGTGGTGGTCCATCTCGCGGCTTGGGCGCGGCCCGCTGGGGTAGAGCAGCTCCACTGATACATCACCATGTATCACTTCGATGATCGTCACGTCAGCAGCGAGTTCTTGGATGCGACAACGCGCCTTCTGTCGCGTGGCCTCGTCGACCAGATCGACCTTGCTCAGGAGCACCAGGTCGGCGCTCTGCACCTGTTCCTCGAACAGCGGGTCGGCCTCGTCCCAGCGCTCGGCGTCGACCACCACCACGCAGGCCTCGTCGCCCACCCAGTCCCGCACCGGCGGTCGATACAGATGCAGCTGCGTGTCAAACGGCAAGGCCAGGCCGCTACACTCGATCACGATCCGGTCGGGATCGACCTTGCTCCGCAGGTCTTCGAGGGTGTCGACCAGGGCATCGGAGAGCGTACAACACACGCAACCCCCCGCCAGCTCCACCATGCGAGTGTCGCCCGCGCCGATGAGCGCGGCGTCGATGCCGAGCTCTCCGAACTCGTTGGAGATCACCGCCATGCGCACCCCTCGCGCCTGCGCGTCGGCGAGCAGGCGCCGAACCAGGGTGGTCTTCCCGCTGCCGAGGAAACCGCCGACCACGAGGACCGGCACCCGGGGATTCATTGGGAAGTGATGGTGCCGAAGTAGTTGGCCACGGCGCGATCCCAGGCCTCGGGCGTCGCGGCGGCCTCGCGCTGGGCGTACTTCGCGTGGTCGACCACCTGCTGCACGAGGTCGCGAGGGTGGCAGAAACGCATCGGGCGGCTGCGGTAGTGCCGGTCGAGCAGGTAGGCCACCGAACCCGGCGGCAGCGACACGTTCATGGTCGTGGCCAGCCGCGTGACCATCTGCGCGAACTCGTCGCGCGTGGGGTCGGGCACCTTCACCTTGTAGGGGATGCGCCGGAGGAAGGCCTCGTCGACCAGCGTGGAGGGGTCGATGTTGGTGGAGAACACCAGGAGGGGGTCGAAGGGCGCCGGGATCTTGCGCCCGTCGGGCAGGCGCAAGTAGTCAACACGGCGTTCGAGAGGGAAGATCCAGCGGTTGAGCAGGGTGAGAGGATCGATGCGTTGGCGACCGAAGTCGTCGATCACCAGCGTGCCGCAGTTGGCCTTGAGCTGGAGCGGCGCCTCGCACACGCCCGAGGCCGGATTGCGCTGGATCTCGAGCATGTCGAGGGTGAGCTCGCCGCCGGCGATCACCGTGGGCCGGTGGATGCGCACCCAGCGACGGTCGGGGCGCTCGAGGATCGACAGGGTCTTGGCCTGCGCCTGGCTCGGCACGTGGGTGGCGGGGTCGTAGAGCTTGACGATGTGCCCGTCGATCAAGAGCGTGATGGGGATCCAGATGGAATCGCCAAAGCTGCGGGTCACGCGCTCGGCGATGCTGGTCTTGCCGTTGCCGGGCTCGCCGTAGAGAAAGAGGGCCCGGCCGGAGGCGATGGCGGGGCCGATGGCGTCGATCAGGCGCTGGCCGAGGATCAGGTCGTCGAAGGCGCGGGCGAGGTCGTCGCGCGTGGGACGCAGGTTGGCGAGCGTCTGGGCCTGGACCCCCTTGACGTACTGCGAGAAGGGAACGGGCGCCGGCCCCACGTAGGTGGAGAGCTTCCGGTGCTCGATCGCCGCGTTGCGCCCGCTGTCGGTGAGCTCCCAGATGAAGTCGCCGATCTGTGTGCTGCCTCGCTGCTGGACCAGTTTCTGGGCCTTGAGCTGGTCGAGCAGGTCCTTGAGGAGGCCCGAGGGCAAGGCCAGCTCCTGGGCAATCTGGCGGCCCTGCAGGGCCCCCTCGCGGGCCAAGAGGCGCAGGATGATTTGCTCAACGAGGGCGGTTTCGAGGCCCGCTTCTTCCCATGTCTTCGGCTCGCGGGGTAGGAACCCGGCGCTCGGCAGGGCCTCGACGCGTGGCGCCGGCCCGATGCGGATGGCCGGGGCGTCGGTGTCGAAGTCGTGCGGGTCGGAGGCCATCGAGACCGGGTATAACGGCCGGCTCTGGAGCGTCGATGTCACCGGTTCGTGGACTCCTCTCCCGCCTGCGTGGTCGTGCCACGGCCGCGCCCGCCGTCGTTGGCCTGCAGTTTGTCCCGGCCATGGAGCAGGAGTTCGGCGAGCTGACGGAGGAGGTCGACGCGCAGGTGAAGCGCACCGGCACCGCGATGGTGGCCTCCTGGGAGGTGGCGGCCTCCGAGCTCGCCCGGGTGACGATTGGCATGGAAGGCGAGAAGGTGCTCCTCGAGCGCTTCAGCGACGGGCTCGTGCCCGCGCTCACGCCCTTCCAGGACCTGCACAAGGCCTCGGCGAGCGCTGTGCGCGAGGGCATCGAGGCGGGGCGTCGCGAGGGCAGCATGGCGGCGGCCACGCGTCCGCTGGTGATGCTGGTGCACGGTCTCGACGTGGGCGTGGAGTCGGGCTGGGCCAAGACCCTCGACTACCTCGAGCCCCTGTTCGCCCTGGCCAAGAACCCGGCCGCCGCGCGCGCCGCGATGGAGCCGGCCGGGGCGCGCATGGCCGCGGCCAGTCGCGAGGGGGAGCAGGTGCTTCGCGACAAGCTCTCCAAGTTGCCACAGGCCACCTCGCTCACCGAGGGCGTGCTCGAGCCCTTCGAGGCCTGGCAGGCGGTGGTGTGTCGCGAGATCGAGATGGCGACCTACGCGGCCACGCGAGGGATGATCAAGGAAATTAGGGGCTAGTCCCGCAGAAACATCGTCACCGCCGCGTGGTCGCTCGCCTGGGGACGCGCGCGGGCCTCGGTGTCGACGATGCAATCGATCACCCGGGGAAGGAGCGGTCGCGACACCAGGTGATGGTCGATGCGCAGGCCCTTGTCTTGCTCGAACATGTTGCCGCGGTAGTCCCACCACGAGTACTGCTTGCGGCCCGGGTAGAGGTGGCGGAAGGCGTCGGTGTAGCCGAGGTCGCACAGCTCCTTGAAGTGGGCGCGCTCGTCGTCGGACACCAGGATCTGGCCCATCCAACCCTTGGGGTCGTAGCAGTCGAGGTCGGCCGGGGCGATGTTGTAGTCGCCACAGATCACCGTGGGCGCCTCGTCGAGACCGCCCACCCACTCGCGGAGGCGACGGAGCCAGTCGAGCTTGTAGGCGAACTTGTCGGAGCCGACCTCCTGGCCGTTCACCACGTACAGGTTGATCACCCGAACGCCGCCCGTCCACCCGAGGATCGCGCGCGACTGGCTGTCGTCGGGCCAGTGGGGGTTGCGCTCCACGCCCTCGATGGGCTGTCGCGACAGGATGGCCACGCCGTTGTAGGTCTTCTGCCCGAAAACAGCGGCGTGGTACCCACGCGCCTCGACGTCTTTCCAGGGGAACTCCTCGTCGACACACTTGAGCTCTTGCAGGCACACCACGTCGGGCCGCCGGTCGTCGAGGAAGGCGAGCAAGGCCGCGTTTCGCGCGCGCACGCTGTTGACGTTGTAGGTCGTGATGTTCATCGCAGCCTCGGTGTATCACCCGCCCGCGCTACGATGGGGCGTGCTCCTGCTCCTCGCCTGCCTCGACGCCGAGACCCCAGCGCCCACCCTGGTGGAGCGGGTCGACCCCTTCATCGCCACCGGTGGCCCCGGGTTCCGCGTGGGTTCCGCCACGCCCGCCGCGACCGTGCCCTTCGGCATGGTGAAGCTCGGTCCCGACACGGGGCTCGAGAACGGCGGTATCGGTCCCTTACATTGCGGTGGCTACTACTACACCGACACGCACCTCGATGGTTTCAGTCACACGCACATGCACGGCGTGGGCGTGCCTGCGCTGGGGAACATCCTCTTCTTCCCGGGCGACGGCCTCGCCGACACCGTCCGCGGGCCCGACGACTGGCGCACCACATTCAGTCATGACGACGAGGTGGCCACCCCCGGCTACTACGCGGTGACCCTCGGTAATGGCGTGCGCGCCGAGCTGAGCGCGACGATGCACGCCGGCCAGCACCGCTACACATACCCGGAGGGCTCGGAACCCACCCTGGTGATCGACCTCGGCTACAACCTCTATGGGCAGAACCTCGGCGCCCGGATTCGCGTGGACGGCAACGTCGTGACCGGGTTCATGACCAACGACGATAGTTTCGGGGGGCACTTCCCCGTGTACTTCTACGCCGTTTTCGACACCCCCATCGAGAGCGCCACCACCTGGACCGAGGGCAAGCCCGTGATGGGCATGGCCCCGGGCTCGGAGGGCTCGGAGGTGGGCGCGATCCTACGTTTCTCGGGGACCCAGATCCGGGCTCGGGTGGGCGTCTCGCTCATCGACGTGCCCTCGGCGCGCGCCAACCTCGAGGCCGAGCTGGCCGTCGACCAGGCGCTCGACGCCACCGCAAGCCAGGCGGCGGAGACCTGGACCCGCGCGATGGACGGCTTCTCGGTGGAGGGGGGCACCGACGACCAGCAGATCATCTACTTCACCGCGCTCTACCACCTCTTGCAGATGCCCACCCAATATAGCGACGCGGATGGTCGTTACGTTGGTTTCGACCAGCGCGTGCACGACGGAGGCGGTCGCGCCTACCATTCCGACCTGTCACTCTGGGACACCTACCGTACCGCGCACCCTGCCTTCGACCTCTTCTACCCGGAGAAGGCGGGCGACTTCGCCACCTCTCTCTTGCGCATGGCCCAGCAGGGCGGCGCGTTTCCCCGTTGGCCGGTGGCGCAGCACGATGGCAGCAGCATGATCGGCGCCCCCGCCGACATCGCGCTGGCCGACGCCCTCGTCAAGGGCGTGGTGGACTGGCCGGTGGCCGAGGCCTGGCCGCTCATGGTCGCGCAGGCCACCGGCGCCGGCGAGTTTCCGTACAATGCGCGGCCGGGCATCGCGGAGGTGGAGTCGATGGGGTACCTCCCCGCCGACTACTACGGCGGCAGCGTGGCCTGGCTGCAAGAGTTGGCCTGGGCCGACGACGCGCTCGCCAACGCCGCCGAGGCCCTAGGCGACCACGAGCGGGCCGCCCACTTCAGTTGGCGCAGCTACTCCTACCGCAACGTGTACGACCCGGAGATGGGATATTTCCACGGTCGCTACTTGGACGGTAGCTTTGCCGACGAGCTGAATCCACTGGCGTGGGAGGACGAGTTCGTGGAGGGCAACGCCGAGCAGTACCTCTACCTCGCGCCCTGGGACGCCGACGGCCTCGCGGCCTTGCTCGGCGGCGAAGAAATCGCCCGTGAACGCCTAGAGAACTTCATGATGCAGGCGGTGTACGAGGGCGCGGTGCTCGGACCGGGGGCCTACTATTGGCACGGCAACGAGCCCGACATCCACGCCCCCTGGCTCTTCGCCCTCTGGGGCGACCGCGAGCGCGCCGTGTACTGGGTGGACTGGGTGATGGAGAGCCAGTACCACGTGGATCCGGACGGCCTCGCCGGCAACGACGATGCCGGCACGCTCTCCGCCTGGTACCTCTTCGCGGCGCTCGGCTTCTACCCCATCGCCGGCACCCCGCACTACGTGCTCGGTGCGCCCATCTTCGACTCCGCCAGCTTCCCCGTGGCCGGGGGCCTGTTCACCGTGCGCAAGGAAGGGGAGGGGAGGGTGGTCGAGGGCGTGGAGATCGATGGGATCGAGGTAGAAGGCCCCACGTTCGAGCACCACCGGATCACGCCGGGTGGGGAGATGGTTTTCTATATGGGGGGGTGAGGCGGGCCGAATGGATCATGGTGATCCCAAAGCAGGGTTTGACGCCGATCAAAGGCCCATAGGCATGGGGGCATGACGGCGGGCAAACGGATCATGGCCGCGCTATCCTCGTACTCGCGGACGGGCGGTCGGCGACGCCCCCTCCTTGCGGCGCTCGTCACTTGACGCAGGCCATGCGCGCACGTATCCTGTGGACATGAACCTCACCCTCTCCATCGATGAAGCACTGGCCGAGCGCGCCCGGGCGGTCGCCGCCGGCCGCGGCAAGAGCCTCAACCAGCTCGTGCGGGACCTCCTGGAGGCCGAGACGGGCATCCACGACGGCGCGGCGCGCGCCAGTGTCCTCGTTGAACTCTGGGCTACCTCCACGGGACATTCCGGAGGCGTGCGCATCCGCCGCGAGGATGCCTACGAAGATCGGCTTAAGTGAGCGTCTTCTTCGACACGAACGTCCTGCTCTACGCAGACGATGCCGACGCGGGCGCCAAGACCAAGATCGCCCGCGAGCTTCTCCGCTGCTCGATGGCGGAACGCACGGGGGTTGTATCCACCCAGGTGCTCCAGGAGTTCTACGTCAACGCGAGGAAGAAGCTGCAACTCGACGGCGCCGCGGCTCGGGCGCGGATCGAGGTGTACCTCGGTTTCGATGTCGTGACGGTGACCCCCGCGCTCTTGCTCGCGGCGGTGGACCTCAACCGACTGGACTCCGTTTCCTTCTGGGACGCGCTCGTCATCCGCGCCGCAGAGCACGCCGGCTGTGACACGCTGTTCTCCGAGGACCTCCAGGCGGGTAGGCGGTTCGGCCCCGTGCGCGTCGTCAACCCGTTCGCTTGAGGAACGGGCCACGAACCCTCGGCCTCCTCACCTCCTCGCTCCTCACCCCCACCCGATAGCGCGCCGATGACCCCTTTGGCGGGCCATCGGGCGCTTGGTGACGAAACCGGGGTTCGTCCTTCAGCGCGTACTGGACGTGCGCCCCGCCCTCGTCGAGCGTGATCTTCTCCAGTAGGCGGTCGAGGGCCTCGCGGCGTAGCTCCATCGGCTTCGCGGACCAGGCGGCGAGCACCGAGGCGCGGAACGCGTCCGCGTCGATGTGCTCGGCGGCGGGCAGCTCGCGGCGCTGCGGGAGGGCGGCGAGCTTGAGTTGGGCCGTCTCGCGCTGGGCGAGGAGCGGGGCGTTGAGGGCCTTCGCGTCGGCCGGGCGGATGATCTCGTCGATGACCTGCTGCCCGACCGAGCGGATCTTGCGGTCCAGCTCGGCGATGTTCGCCTCCAACGCGGCGCGGTCCCGTGCCACGTAAGCACGCAGCGGACCCCGTCCCTGGCGCCGGCGGGGCGCCCGGGTGAGGCTCCGGGGTGCAACAACGGAGCACCCTGATGAAGAGCCAGCCCAGGCGGTACAGCAGCGAGCAGCGCGCGTCGATCGTGCGTGGTTTCAGGTCGTGGAGTGGCAGCCGCGAGGCCTACGCGGCGGCGGTCGGGATCCCCAAGACGACCTTGCACCGGATGCTGGCGTCGGCCGGGGTGCCCGCGGGGGGCGGCGGCGGCGCGCCCGCGATGCTGGAGGTGGTGGCCGTCCCCTCGCCGGCGCCCGCCGGGCCGGTCGCGGCGGTCCGTGTCCGCGTGTCACTGCCCGGCGGCGCGGAGTTGGACCTCGATGGCCTGCCCCCGGCTCGCTGGGTCGCCGAGCTGGCGGCGGAGCTGGGGCGATGCTGAGCTTCCCCTCGTCGACGCGCGTCTACGTGTGCGCGGAGCCCGTGGACATCCGCAAGGGCTTCGACGCGCTCGCGGGCTGGGTGGAGGCCAGCGGCCTCGACGTGTACAGCGGCCACGTCTTTGTCTTCCTGTCGCGTCGCATGACGCACCTGAAGGCGCTGGCCTGGTCGCGCGGCGGGTTCGTGATCCTCTTCAACCCACTGGCTTCACACTACACCTCCTTCGCTTCCAGATTGACAGCTTAGCGCGGCCCGTCTCTTGGCACGGTCCGCCACCGTGGTCCACCGACTCGGAGCAGGCGCCGGCGGGTTCGGGCCGGGATCCTCGTAGACGTAGCGGTAGCCGTCGTAGGCGTGCCGCGTGACGAGCCCGTGCTCACCCCAGCGCTCGACCGTCTGGACGTGCACACCGAGTTGCTTGGCCATCTCGGCGGGCTTCTTGAATCCGCGATCGAGCAGGCGGTCGAGGCGCGGCTTCAGCTTGTAACGGTGGACGATGTACGCGACGCGCGAGGCGGTGAACCGCCGATCGGCGCACCCCGCGCGCACCGACCCGCCTGGACGGACACCCCGGCAATCGAGGATCTCGGCGATCTCCTCGTAGATGTGGTCGTCCAGCAGCGCGTCAACGAGGGTGACGACCGCCCGTGCGGTCTTCACCATGGCCGCGGACGACTTCGGGTTGGCCGTCGTCAGTGTCTCGGTGCGCCCGCCCCTGAACCGCACGTGGATGGTCGTGATCCCGTCCCCAGGGCGCTTCACCAGCGTCACGTCCTCGACCACGTGGGCGATCATGCGCTTCCGTTCCCTCGGGGGAAGCTTGGGATCCTCCCACAGTCCTTGGAAGTCCGCGGCAAGGCTCGCCAGGCGGTCGATCTCCGCGGCGTCGAGCGGGCCCAGGGTGCTGGCCCGGTGGCGCACGTGCTCCTCCCTCGCGGCGGCGACGGCACGGAGCTTCTGGTTCCAGTCAGCCTCCAGCGAGTCCGCGACGAGGCGGTTGCGGGGATCGACCATCATGTAGCGCTGGCGCGCGAGCTCGGCGTCCTGTTCGGCGCGTTGGACGGTCCGAGATCGAAGCGTGTCCACCTGCTGGGCGCGACGCTCCAGCTCCGTGCGCACCTCGAGCGCGAGTTCGACGGCCGCCGGGGTCACGACGCGGCCCACGAGGTCGCTGACCGCCCTGTCGATCGCCGGACCCGCGATCGACTGGCACGCCGGAGCGCCGCGGCTCGCGGCGGCCCGCCAGCACACGTACCAGGTGTCGACGCGCCCGGGCCTCGAGCGATACCGGATCTGCAGTCGCCCGCCGCACACGCCACAGATGCCGAGCCCCTGCAGTAGGGACACGCCCTCTCGCGGCGGCGCGCGACGGATCGCGTCGTAGGTCCCGGCGTTGACGGCGAGGATGCGCAGGTTCTCCTGGTGCTGTTCCCACGTGACGTAGCCTGCGTGGGCGCCGGGTAGGCAGGCCGTCCACTCCGATGGGTCGAGGCGCTGCACGTGCTGCCCGCCCTCGGTCGTCCGGCGATATCGGCGCCGCCCGAACGCGTAGGCGCCGGCGTAGCGTGGGTTGTGGAGGACCCGGTTCGCCGTAGAGGCGGTGAGCGGCAGGAACGCGACCTGCCCGGAGCTCGCGCGCCGCGGTCGAACGGGGAAGGCCAGTCCGCGTGCGCGGAACTCCTTGACGACCTGGTGGGCGGAGCCGAGGCGGGCGAACGCGTCGAAGAAGTGCTGGATCGTCTCGCGGACCTGCGCGTCGGGGTCGAGGACGACGTTGCCGACGGGGTCGTAGACGAAGCCGACGGGGAGCGGGCACCGGTACTCGCCGCGGCGCGCTTTGGTCACGATGCCGCCGCGCAGGCGGGCCTTCAACACGTGCAGCTCGGCCTCGGACATCGTGCCTTTCAACCCCAGCAGGAGGCGGTCGTTGAATGCGGCGGGGTCGTAGACGCCATCCTCGTCGAGGATCAGCGTGTCCGACAGGGCGCAGATCTCCAGCACCCGGTGCCAGTCGGCGTTGTTCCTCGCCAGCCGGGAGACCTCCAACCCCATCACGATGCCCGCGCGCCCCATCCCCACCTCGGCGACGAGGCGCTGGAAGCCCTCGCGCCACGACGCGGACGCGCCCGACTCGCCCTGGTCCGAGTCGACGACGACGATGCGTTCGTCGGCCCAGCCGAGGGCCACGGCGCGGCCCCGGAGCGCGTACTGCCGCTTGGTGCTCTCGGTGTTCTCCATCACCTGGCGCATCGAGGACTGGCGCACGTAGAGGTACGCGGCTCGCTTGAGGTGGCGCGGTTGCACCTTGCTGAGGTCGTTCACAGGTTCCTCCCGGAGTGGGCGAGGGCCAGCTCGGCGAGCAGGCCCGCGAGACGATGCGACGGGGTGGCCGCGACGCTGGCGGCGGTCACGCCCCGCGCTGCCTGGTTGCACGGTGGTGGGTCCGCCACCGCCCTGGCCCAGGCCCACATGCCACGGCCGAGAAGCACCGCGAGGCCGACGCGAGCCGCCGGGGCAAGCGGCGCCCCGAGCGCGCCGACGCGCAGGGCCTCGTACCGGTTGACCATGACGTCGGCGCTGGGGCTCGGTGTCCCGGCGGAGGTGAGGATCACCGCGTTTTTTTCGCCGTGGCGACCGCGCGCTCGATCGTCCGCGGGTGGAGATCGACCCCGAGTTCGTGTCGGAGCGCCGTCGAGAGCGCGCGGGCCCGGACAGGCTGTCCCGACAACACGCGCGACGCCAGGAACTCCATGACCTCGGGACGCAGCTTGTGTGGTCCCCGTGGACCCCGCTTCACGGGCACCAACCCGGCGATGCCGGCCTCCTCGAAGCTCGACTGCGCCTGGTAGAACGTTGGCCTGGAAAAGCCGAACTCGGCGGCGGCCTGCACCACCGGGATCTCCTCCACCCGCGCGCGCCGCAGCATCTCGTACTTTACCTGCACGACGTCGTGCGGGTCGAAGAACTCGCCCTCCCGGAACTTCGGGTCGACCACGGCGGCGCGACGAGGATTCAGGGTCCCCTCCTCGCGAAGCGTCTCGGTCTTGCTGCGGACAGGCATCGCGGCTCCGATCTGTATCCATAACTATACCGCGTTCTGGAGTCACGCCACCCCGAACCAGAGCTGCGAGCTGCCGGACGACTCCAGGACAGCCGCGAGGTAGAGATGCGATGTAATAGATGTTGTGGGGCGTTGGCTGTTTCCCCGGGGCCGAGGGGACGACGATCACGTGCGGCACCATTTCGTTTACACATGCGGCATGATTTACCTTACACGCCGCCCGGCCGGCGCTCATCGCCCGACCCGCGCGACCAGGCCCGCCAGCTTGAGGAGATCGTCGACCAAGAGGACAGCCCGCCCCGCGGCAACGCGAAGCTCCTCGGACGGCTCCACAAGGTCGGTGAACTCGATGGGCACTGCGTGGGAGACGCCGGAGGCGTCCACCACGATCGCCCGCCGGCCGAACATGTTGCTGGACTCGCCCACCCTGTGGAACGCCTTCCCAGCAAGGGGGTGGAACGGGTGCGTGACGCGGACAAGGTGCTCCTCGGCGACCGGAACGGCCGCAGTCGAGGAGGAGGTACAAGCGCCTCGAGGGCGGCCGTTTCAAGTTCCCCGCCCGGGCGCCGGGGGCGCGCACCGTGGCCATCGACGCCACCGACCTCGCGATGATGCTGGACGGCATCGATATTGAAAAGGTTCGAAAACCCGAAGGCTGGAGGCCGCCGGCGAGGGGGATCGACGGGGCGATCTAGCCGTGCTCCGATGCGGTGGTGTCCACCCTCCAGGACATCGACCGCGTCCTCTCCGGCCTGGACCCGCAGGTGCGCGCCATCGTCGCGCCCATCGTCACGGTGCTCGTGGCGATCGTCGAGGGGCTGCAGCAGGACCTGGCCAGGAAAGATGCCCGCATCGAGCAGTTGCTGCGGACCATCTACGGCCGCAAGGCGGAGCAGGTGCCCGACCCGAGGCGCGAGGCGCGCAGGCGCGCGAGCTCGAGCCGGACGGGCGCGGAGCGCGAGGCTGCCCGGCAGGACGCCCGGGAGAAGGCCCGGGGGAAGCGCCAGGCGCTCCCCGTCGTGGAGCGGGCGATCGCGCTTCCCCGGGAGGCGCGCGCCTGCCCCGCCTGCGGCGGCAGGGACCTCTTCCCCCTCGGCGAGGGCGACGTGACGGAGCAGGTGGAGTTCGTCCCCGCCCGCACCGTCGTCATCCGGTTCACCCGCGAGAAGTGGGCCTGCCCCTGCGGCGGCTGCGTCCTGTCCGCGCCGCCGCCGCCGCAGGTGCGCGAGGGTGGCCTGTACGGCCCCGGCTTCCACGCGCAGGTGGCCGTGGCCAAGACCTGCGACGCGATGCCCCTGTACCGCCAGTCGAGGGCGCTCGCGCGCGAGGGCTGCCACGTCAACCCGACGCAGCTCGGCGCCATGTTCCACCGCGTCGCCGACCAGGTGGAGCCCATCTACAACGCCATCGGCGCGACGGTGCCCGAGTCCACGCACGTGTCCGCCGACGAGACCACCCAGCCCGTCCTGCAGAAGGGCGGCGCGCGCAAGGGCTGGATGTGGACGTTCATCGTGCAGGGCGCGATCTTCTTCCGCTACGACCGCGGCCGCGGGGGCAAGGTGGCCAGCGCCGTGCTCGGCAAGAGCCAGGGCGTGCTCCAGGTCGATGGCTACAGCGGCTACAACACCGTCACCGTGCCGGAGAAGCGACGGCGGGCCGGCTGCTGGTCGCACGCCCGGCGCAAGCTCTTCGAGTGTCGCAAGGCCCACGGCCACGTCGTGGACCCGGTGCTCGCCGAGATCGGCAGGCTGTTCGACGTCGAGGTCGCCGCCGCGGGCCAGGGCATCCACGGCACCGCCGCCCACCTGGCGCTCCGGCAGGCCGAGAGCCGCCCCGCCGTCGACCGCGTGTTCGAGGCACTCCGCGCTGCCCAGGCCCGGGCCGGGCCGCGCTCGTCGCTCGGCGAGGCCGTCGCCTACGCGCTGAACCAGGAGGACGCGCTGCGCGTCTTCCTCGGTGACGCGCGCGTGGCCGTCGACAACAACGCGAGCGAGCGGGCGCTGAGGATCGTCGCCCTGCTCAGGAAGAACTCGCTGTTCGTCGGCCACGACGAGGGCGGGAGGAACCTGGCCATCCTCCTCACCATCGTCGCCACCTGCCAGCTCCACGGCGTCGAGCCAAGGCGCTACCTCGCCGATGTCATCGTCCGGGTGAACCACAGGGGCGTCACCGTCGACGAGCTACTGCCCTGGAACTGGAAGCCGGCGCAGGCGTAGCCGTCGCGACTGTCACCGCCGGGGTGGCGTGTCGAGGGGCGGGGTCGGCTGCGTGTTTACGCCCCTGGCGCCGAAGGCGAGTTGGGGATCCTCGGTCCCGGCGAAATCCAGCCCGGCGGCAGGCTCGTTGCAGCCGCCGTCGAAGCTCCCGAGTCGGCAGTCCACGACTCCGCAGGTGACGCGTCAGGCTCGCCGTGTGGCCACCCCAACGACTGTCGCGCGCTCGCCGGCTCGGCCCCCGGCGGCTCCGCCTCGCGTGCCGCCCACCTCCCCGGCTAGAGCGTCGCGTCCACCGGTCCTCCCCGCCCCGGCGAGCCCGGTCCCGCTGCCAGCCGGGCAGGTCGCCGTGCCCCTCACCGGGGCCGACCTCGTGCGCTGGCGCACGGAGAAGGCGATCACCCAGCGCGCGGCAGCCGAGGTGCTCGGGGTCGCGCCCAGCACCGTGGCCAAGGGCGAGCTGCTTCCAATGAAGCCGCTCGGTGAGGCGCTCGCGGTCGCGCTTCTCGGTCGGCTTGCTTCCTGACGGGTCCCGGAGTGCCCCGGCGTCTGGCCCACGCTTCCGTGCTTCCCGAGGGAAGCCCGTCACTATCCGCCGAGGCATGGTGGCGAGGGACGCCGGAAGCGCCGGCCCAGCCGGGCGGCGGGCGCCGCCTTCCCTCCCCCGTCGGGGTAGACCGAACATCTCACGCGCGGGCCGCGATCCCCCGATGCGTCGTGCTAATGTGAGCAGCCACTCGGGCCACTTGTGAGCTTCTCCTCCCCGATTCTGGTGCTGGTGACCCCGAGCGCGCGCGCGCTCGACCGCGGCGCAGGCTCTGCGGACCTCCTGTTCGAGGGCGTGGACGACCAGCTCGGCCAGGCGGCAAGCGTCGGGGACATCAGTGGGGACGGGAACGACGACATCGCCCTGGGCGGGCCGATGATCGACGCGGGCGGCTACACGAACAACGGGGCCGTCTACCTCATCCTCGGTCCCGATTCAGGGGGGCTGACACCGACCTCTGCGACGGCAACGCTTACCGGGGCGGCGTCGTCTGCGGAGATCGGCTCTGCACTGCACGCGGGCGGCGACATCGACGGCGACGGGTTCTACGACCTGCTCGTCGGGGCGAGCGGCGACGACACCGGGGGAGCGAACGCGGGCCGCGCGTACCTCTTCTACGGCCCGCTCAGCGGTGCGCTGACGACGGCGAGCGCGGACGCCACGTTCACCGGCGGCGCAGCGGGCAACAAGTTCGGGTGGGAGTTAGCGAGCATCGATGCCGACGGCGACGGCACTGACGACCTCGTCACCAGCGCGCCTTACTACAGCAGCAGCCGAGGTCGCGTCTACATCTGGGAGGGTGGGTCGCTCACCGGCTCGTACGCGGCCTCGACTGCGGACTACATCTTCACCGGGAAGAGCGGCAGCGCCGAGGAGGCTGGCTACGCGCTCGCGGTAGGGGAGTTCGGTACCGACGAATACCTTGTGATTTCAGGTCCTGCCCGCGACGCCGGGAGCACGGACAACGGCATCCTGTACTTCCTCGCGGCCGACGGTACCTTCCCCGCGACCGGCAACCTCGACTCTGTCTCCGACTGGGAGATCGAGGGAAACTCATCCATCACGCGGATGGGCGAGCACTTGGCCTCAGGCTTCGATTCAGACGGCGCAGACGGTGACGAGCTGCTTGCTTGTAACGACAACGGCGAGTGTCCCTATTTCGATGTGCCCGTCGATGCGAGCGTCACTACCGTCGCAGACCGTGCGGCGTTGTTCGGCTATTCAGGGTCCTACGCTCCACAACTCCGTGTTACGACTGCGGGTGATGTCGATGGAGACGGGCTGGGCGACTTCCTGATCGCCGATGCCGAGGCCGACTATGACGGCGACTCCGACTCCGAAGGCGCTGCATACCTCTTCTATGGAGCCAGCGGCCCGTTTTCTGGCAACGTAACGATCGAGACCGGCGCGGACGTCGTGTTCGAGGGGACCGACGACCTCGACGTCTTCGGTGACCAGGTCGCCTCGGGGGACGTGAACAATGACGGCAAGTCCGACATCCTGGCCACGGCGCCGTACTACGACCTGACCGCGGGCGTGGACCAGGGCGCCGGCTACCTCTTCTACGGCCCGTTCGATCCGATCGCGGGAACCATCGACCTCGACGATGCGGACAGCGTGATTGATGGTGACGATGCGAACGACTGGACGGGATATACGGTGGCCGGCCTCGGCGACATCAACTGCGATGGCGTCGACGACTTCGCGACGGGGGGGATCCTCGCGGACGCGTCCGCGACCGCAACCGGGGCCGTCTACATCTTCTTCGGCCCGACCCCCGGAAGCGACTACCTCGCATGGCTCAACACGTTCCTAGCGGCCGACGATGCCGACGCGATCTTCTACGGCGACGCCGCCGACGACTTCGCCGGGAACAACATCGCCGCCCTCGGTGACATCGACGAGGACGGGTGCGACGACTTCGGGATCTCCGCGTCCGGGAACGACGGTTCGGCGTCGGGCGCCGGGGCTGTCTACCTGTTCTACGGAACCTCCTCGCTGGCCGCCACACTCGATTCGACGGATGCCGACGCGATTTTCGAGGGCGCGGCGGCGAGCGACGGCTTCGGAACGGGACTTCGCGGCGGCGGTGACTTCGACGGGGACGGCATCGACGACTTCGTCGTCGGAGCACCGTACAATGACGGCGCCGCATCCAACGCCGGCGCCGCGTACGTGTTCCTCGGCGCAAGCGGAGGCAGCGCCTGGACAGGCACCAACAATGCGACGTCGGCCGACTGCATCTACCGGGGCGTCGCGGCGGACGACTGGGCGGGCTGGAGCGTCGCGACCGACTTCGACTTCGACGGCGATGGTGACTCGGACATCGCCATCGGCTCGCCCGGAGTCAACGATACGCTCGGCGCCAACACGGGGCTGGTTGCGTTGTTTTACCATACCGCCTGCTCCGGGACGGCGAGTCTAAGCACGGCCGACGCCAAGGTGCGCGGCGAGCACGCCACGGAGCAGTTCGGCTTCGCCGTGGCTGCCGGCGATGTCGACAACGATGACTACGACGACCTCGTCGTCGGTGCTCCCTACCGCGACGACGAGGGCAGCGTGTACTGGATCCCAGGCCGGGCGTCATTCACCGGCTTCCATCGTGCCCCTGCGGACGGAGTCAGTCTGTGCAACGACTACTCCTACCGCTTCGGCTGGTCGGTCGATGCCGGGAACGTGGATGGTGAGGCTGGCGCCGAGGTCGTAGCGGGCGCACCGTGGTTCTCGGTCGGGGAGAGCCAGCGGGGGCAGGGCAACCTCTGGTACGGCGATGCCACCGCGTACTGGGAGGACGATGGCCTCTGCCACGCGCCCTCAACGTCCGACGTGAAGCTCGCAGGGGAGGATGCCTTCGACTACGCTGGGTGGTCGATCGCGGTGGTCGGGGACCTGAACCAGGACGGGGAGAAGGACATCGGCATCGGTGCGTTTGGGAGCGAGCGAGGCGCCACGAACGAGGGTGCGGCGTATGTCGTGCTGTCGTCTCACTAGCGCGATCGTCGGGTTTCTTGCCGTCGGCTGCAGTGACCAGCGCCTCACTGTGCTGCCGATTCCACCGGCGGACACGGCAGCCGAGCCCGGGGACACGGTGCCCGTCAACGACGATTCCGAGGGCAGACCGGAGGAGACGGGCAACGACGAGACGGGAGGCGAAGAACCCGCCTGCGCACCCGGCGAACTTGGCGAGGCAGACGGCCTGCCGCTCCGGAGATCAGAAGACGTGGAGGATCCAGAAACGGGATTCGCAGCCTGGTCGTTCTCGTACGGTGTGCTTCCGGCGGTCAGCTTGGGAAACCAGCGAGTCTGGGTGACCACGAACTACGGTTGGTATGCAGATACCCGCCCCAACTGGGACGGCGCATACCTCCTGGACGCTACGGACTGGCAGGATTCATTGCTCGGTCCGGACATCCTTCCAACGTTCTACATGGAGGACCCCGTGGGCGCACAAATGATCGCGGGCGGCCTCACCGTTGATTCCGGGAGCCCGGGCGAGGCCGTCTGGGTGAGCACGCCTTCCACGGAGGCCGACGAGTGGGACGGTACGCGCCTCTGGGTGTCCGCCGCGAATCCAACCCGGGGTGTGGATCTGGCATCCTGGGCAGCCGCCGAGGTCTGGGTAGCCTCCCGTGAGGCGGACGAGTCTGGTTTCGGGGATTATGACGGTGATGGTCTCGATGACGCACTCCTTCCGGGATACCAGACGATCATCTTGCTCGCACCGTTCGCGGGCACACTGAGTGACGCGGATGCGGACGTCGTCTTCCCGGAACGGCTGTCCGGCGGCGTGGCGGATTTCCGCCCCACGGACCACGCCGCTCTCGACCTTGACGGCGACGGCTACCTCGACCTCGTCTGGAAACAGGCGAACGGCGAGCGCGACGACCACACCCAGTTCGACCTGATGTTTAAGCGCGGGCCAGTCGCGACGGACCCGGTGTGGGACACACCCGACGCAGTGTTCGTCGATGAGGTGTCGCGAATGCCGCATGCAGACGGTCCGTCGTCACTCACCCAGTATTCCTCCGTACGGGCCGTTGGGGACGTGACGGGCGATGGCCTCGTCGATGCCACGGCGACCTACGGGTACGATGGCGGCGGCGAGCCTGGGAGCAGCTCGCTCTTCGTGATCGACCGGCTTCCCGAGGGAACGGGCGCCATCCTCGACCTGGAGACCCGGCTCGTCGGAGCGCTCGGTGACGACCCCAGCTCGCCGGATGTCTCGGCGCTGGGCAGCGGAGGCGGTGGCGACGTGAATGGCGACGGTTTCGGAGACCTCGTGGCCTTCCAGCAGAGCACGGAGTTGGCCAGCGGTTCCGAGCACCGCGCCTATGTCGTCACAGGGCCGCTCTCGGGTTTGGTGCTGCTCGAGGAGTCCGGTGTCCAGGTCCGCCTGCCGCACGACACCGGGTCGACCTACGAGCGGAACACTGCGGCACTGCTCCCCGACTTCGACGGCGACGGGATGGACGACGTCATCGTGAACGTCGTCGATGGCACGAACCCGGGAACGGCCTGGTTGTTTCCAGGATGTTCGGACTGGTAAGGGTGCGAAAGGCGGCGGGCAACGAGCACGTCAAGATCAAGTCTTGGTGGGCACGATGCGGCTGGTGGAGTCGGCTTGGCATCGGGCCCTCGGCCTCCTCACCCCCGCCACCGCGCACCAGCCCCGGTTTCGCGGGCAAGCACCCCACGGCGGGCCGAACGGATCATGGTGACCGGAAAGCAAGGATCGAAGGCCATCGAGGGCCCGTGAACATGGGGGTGTGAGGAGGGGAGAACGGCTCATGGCCGCGATAGAAGGCGGGTCGTGTTCGCCCTTCGACCCGCCTCCGACCTACTCCACCGCCCTGCCGTTCGGCAGGCGGCCGTGCGCCGTTGAGCGAGCCGTCCGGCGAGATCCTCGTCTACGCCGATCCGGGCGGGACGGTGCGCGTTCAGGTGCGCCTGCACGACGGCTCCGTCTGGCTCAGGCAGGCGCAGATGGCGGAGCTGTACGCCACCACCCCGCAGAACATCACCCAGCACATCCGCGCGATCTACGACGAGGGCGAGCAGCACCCCGAGGCAACATGTAAGCCTTACTTACAAGTTCGCCGCGAGGGTTCCCGCGACGTGCAGCGCTCCGTCAAGCACTACAACCTCGCGGTGATCCTCGCGGTCGGCTTCCGGGTGCGTTCCGCCACCGGCAGCCGCTTCCGGCAGTGGGCGACGGATGTGCTCGCGGAGTTCGCGATCAAGGGCTTCGCGATGGACGACCGCCGGCTGAAGGCCGCCGGCGGCGACGACTACTTCGACGAGTTGCTCGCGCGCATCCGGGACATTCGCACCTCCGAGCGAGTGTTCTGGAGGAAGGTGCTCGACATCTACGCCACGAGCATCGACTACGACCCGAAGGCCGGGGCCTCGCAGCGCTTCTTTCAGACGGTTCAGAACAAGATGCACTGGGCCGCTCACGGGCACACCGCTGCCGAGGTCATCGTGGCCCGCGCGAACGCGGGCGCGCCCAACATGGGGCTCACAGCCTGGTCCGGTCCCCACATTCGCAAGTCGGACACCGAGATCGCCAAGAACTACCTGGCTGCCGAGGAGATCGAGGCGTTCAACCGCGTCGTGTCGGCCTACCTCGAGTTCGCCGAGCTGCAGGCGATGAACCGCCGGGCGATGACGATGGACGCCTGGATCGCCAAGCTCGACGACTTCCTGCGCCTCTCCGATCGGGACGTGCTCACCCACGGCGGCCGCATCAGCGCCGAAGCCGCCAAGGAGCATGCTGGTTCGGAGTTCGCGCGCTGGCAGGCGCGCCGCACCGCGCTCCCCGAGCCCGTGGATGCCGACTTCGATGCGGCCATCGCGGAGACGAAGGCGATCGAACAAGAGCGGCCCCGTCGCCCCAAAGGGAAGGCCTCGGACTCATGAGGCAACAACCGACCTCTTTGGAAACACTCGAGGAGTTGGGTCGCCTCCTCAACGAGTTCCCGGGAGGCGAGTGTTTCGCCTGGTTCGACAAGGCGACGGGCGAACTCGTCGTGACGACGTCGATGTACGGCCTTGACCCTGACCGGTACGAGGGCGAGGACATCGAGTGGATCGAGGAGCCTCAGGATGACAGCTGGCTCCCCGACGAGGCTCGGCGCAAGCTCCCGGACTGGATGGAGGACGAGCACCGGCAGGTCGAGGCGATCCGCGCCGACGAGGCGGGCCGGTACGTCCGTGTCCCGATCGGGGTCGACTACGGAGCGCCGGGGATCCTCGACGCCTTCGCCAGCGAGATCACGGATGGCGCACTGCGCGACGAGGTCCGCAGTGAAATTCGTGGCCGCGGTGCCTTCCGCCGCATGAAGGACGCGCTTCATCGTCGAGGGAGGATTGAGCTCTGGCATCGGTACGAGGAGCAGAGGCGGCTGACCTGCGCGCGCGGGTGGCTCCGGGAGCAGGGGATCGAGCCGGACGAGCCCGAACTCCGGCCGGTCCTCAGGCTCGTCGACGAGGACGAGGACGTTTGATCGGCGCCCGGACCCCCACCCGATAGCGCGCCGATGACCCCTTCGGCGGGCCTGACTGACCCTCGGGCAATCCGTCGGTGCTACTCAGGCGCCCTACTCGCGGCGCCGCCTGCGCATCATCGCCGCCGCCGCCAGGAGCGCGGGCACCGCCATCGCCGGGCTCCCTGCGTTGCAACCGCAGCCGTCGGACGACACCTTGTCCTCGCCGGTGTCCTGGCCCACGCCCGGGTCGTCGGTGTCGTCGGTGTCGTTGGTGTCGCCGGTGTCGACGCCGCCCATGCCGCAGTCCTCGTCGGTCCACTTGGTGGCGTCGAGGTCGTTGCAGTCGTCGCCGCCGCTCGCCGCCGCATCGTGGCCGTCGCCGTCCTGGTCGTTGTCGGAGCCGCCCGAGCAATCGCCGTCGGTGCCGTCGTACCAGATCTCCTCGGCCTCGGGATTGATCTCCTCGTTCTCGTCGTCGCAGTCGTCGCCGCCGTAGGCCGCGCTTTGGAACTCGTCGTCGTCCTGGTCGTAGTCGTCGCCCTCGTCGCAGGCGTTGTCGACGCCGTTGTACCAGGTCTCCGCGTTGCCCGGGAATGAGGTGGCGTCGGTGTCGTCGCAGTCCGAGAGGTAGCTCGATCCGTCGCCGTCCTGATCGTCGTCGTTGCCATCGCAGTCCTGGTCGGTGCCGTCGTACCACACCTCGGCCGCGCCGGGGTTTACACTCGCGTCGCCGTCGTCACAGTCGTCGCCGCCGGCGGCGGTGGTCTGGTAGCCGTCGCCGTCCGCGTCGAGGTTGGAGCTGTCGAGGTCGGCGCCGTCGCAGTCCTGATCGATGCCGTCGTCGAGCACCTCGGGGGCCCCCGGGTAGATCGTCGCGTCGGCGTCGTTGCAGTCGATCACACTCGCCGCCCCGTCGCCGTCGGCGTCTGTCAGTCCGCCGTCCGGACCGCCGTAGGCACCGATGTCGGACGTGCTGCCGTTGTCGTCGGTGATGCTGGGATCGCCACCGTCAACCAGGGGGCTACCGGCGTTGGGAATCAGCGCGTCGTTGCTACAATCGCCGTCGGCGCTGTAGGCGTACAGGTCTGGATCGACGAAGAGATTGCCGGTGAATCCAGCGAGGTCGGCGTCGGTGACGTAGCCGCTGGCGTCGTCGACCGTGTTGTCGTAGAAGAGGCTGTAGGTGAAGTTGCTGTAGACGGGGGTGTTGCTGTCGTCGACCACGATGCCGTCGCCATCGGGGCTGTAGGCCACGAGGTTGTTGTTGAAGTCCATCGCGGCGCTGTACACGTACATGGCGCCGCCTTCCTTTGCGGCGTCGTTACCCACGAGGCTGTTGTTGACAAAGGAGAGGTAGGACTCCGAGACGAAGCTCAGGCCGCCGCCGTAGGTGGCGTTGTTGTCCTGGACCACGTTGTTGGTCCAGGTGTTGGACACCGATGTGCCTGTCACGTAGGCGCCGCCGCCCTCGTCGGCGGTGTTGTCGCAGAAGGTGGTGTGGGTGACCTCGAGCTCCATGTTGGTGGAGGCGAGCAGGCCACCACCGTAGTCGCGACCGGCGCTGTTCTGCTGGAAGCTCACGTTGTCGAGGATGCCGGTTTCCTGGTAGTACATCAGCATGCCGCCGCCCGACAGACCCGCGGTGTTGCCGGTGATCTCGGTGTCGGTCACCTCGGCGCTGGCGTAGCCCGCCGCCGCCGCGTCGATGTACATGCCGCCGCCGTAGCCATTCTCGGCGGTGTTCCCCGAGATCAGGTTGCCGGAGGCCACGAGATCCACGTAGTAGTAGCCGAAGTAGCCGCCGCCGCTGGTGTAGGCATAGTTGCTCGACAACACGGAGTCGGTGAGCTCCATGTCGACGAGGTAGTAGCCGTAGAGCGCGCCGCCGCTGCCATGCTCGGCGGTGTTTGAGGTGAAGGTGCTGTCGTAGACGGTGACCGGCGACACATCGTAGTAGGCGTAGATGGCGCCGCCGTCGCTGTAGGCGAGGTTGCTGTCATACGTGACGGTGTCGGACTCGAGACCGCCGTAGTAGTAGAGGTAGATCGCGCCACCCACGCCGTCGGAGGTGTTGCTGCTCAGCGTCGAGTTGCTGATCTCCACGGGCGTGGGCGTGTAGTAGATGAAGAAGGCGCCGCCGCCGGACGTGGCGTGGTTATCGGAGATCGTCGAGTTGGTGAAGCTGTAGTCCCCCGAGCCGTAGATGTAGTAGGCGCCGCCCTGGCTGATGGTGGCCTCGTTGCTCGTCGCTTCCACGTTGTCGAACAGGACCGTCCCACTCGGCGAGCCGAGGTACGCGGCGCCGGCGGCGCCGGAGGAGTTGCCGGTGATCACGCTGTCGGTGAGCTCGAGGTCGAACACCGAGGAGCCGTAGATGGCGCCGCCGGTGCTCCCGGCCACGTTGCCGGTGAACTCGAGGTTGCTCGCCGTCACCTCGGCGCTGCCACCCACGTACAGTCCACCGCCGTAGTAGAAGGCCTCGTTGTTGGTGAAGGTGCTGTCGGTGATGGTGGCGTCGGCCCCGGAGAAGACCATGAGCGCGCCATAGTAGGAGCCCTCGTTGTCCTCGAAGGTGCAGCCGTCGAAGCTGCCACTCGAGTAGTTGTAGACGCTCGCGGCCGAGCCGCCGTAGCTGTAGTTGCGCGCGAAGGTAACGTTGGTGGCGGCGATCTCCGAGGCGTAGTCGGTCCAGACGGCGCTGTAGTAGCCGTAGCTCGCGTACTGCTGCTCGTTGTCGCTCACCTCGCCGCCCGTCAGCGTGAGCGTGCTGTTGTAGTAGGCGACGATGGCCGTGCCGTAGCCGTAATCGTTGGTGTTCTCGGTAAAGTAGGAGTCCGTCGCCTCGAACGTGGAGTTGTAGTAGGCGTAGATGGCGCCCGAGTAGTAGTTGTCATTCGCGGTGACGGTCAGCGCGTTGGCGGTTACGTCGCTGTTGCTCAGGTACATGCCGGCGCCCTGGTAGGCCCAGTTCCCGCTCAGGGTGACGGTGTCGAAGCTCAGGTCGGAGTTGGCGGCGTAGATCGCGCCGCCGTAGGCGCCGGTGGCGCCGGTGAAGCTCGAGTCGGTGAAGCTGACGGTGCTGTTGTAGATGTACGCGGCGCCCCCGTAGTAGGAGGTGCTGCCCGTGTCTTCGATGATCACGTCGTTGACGGTCATCTCGGCGCTGTAGGCGTAGATGCCACCGTAGGTCGAGTTGGTGATGGTGAAGCCGCGCAGCGTGATGCCCGACTCACCGTTGTCGGCGTACACGGCGTAGCCGGCGGCGCCCCCAACCGAGAGGAAGGTGCTGCCCGAGCCACCGGTGCTCTGGATGCTCACCTCCTTGCCGCCGTAGTCGATGTACTCGTTGTACGTGCCGGGCCACACGCTGATGGTGTCGCCGTCGGACGAGGCCGCGAGCGCGTCGGCGATGGTGGTGTAGGTAGCGAGGCCGCTGTCGTCCACCGTGCGGGTGGCGGCGAGGGCCGTGGAGCTGAGACCGAGGGCGAGGAGGGAAAGCATCGCGGCAGTGTCCCCCAGTTGCGTCACCGAGGCAACCCCCTAGCCGTACGCGCGGGGGCCACGGGGGCGGCAGGCTACCGATGCAGCGGGCGAACTCGGGTGCAATCACCTCGTGTCCCGAGAGTCCGAGGTGGCCGTCGAGCCTCAGGCAGCGGTGCGCACCACCTGCGTTGCCACGGGGCGCGGAGAGTCGCTTCTCCGTCTACCGAGACAGCCTCGCGGTCTCGTCCTGTCGCCAGTCCTGGACCTGCTTGAAGAAGTGCTCGGTGAAGATCTCGATCTCGTGCTTCGGGAAGAGCAGCGACACCTTCTCGCGGAAGATTTGCTTGGCGCGGTCCGTTCCGAAGAAGTCGATACACACGTCGTCGAGGTTCTTGAGCGTCGTGGCGCGGAACTCTTCGAAGCGCTCCGTCTCGAAGTACTCGTGGGCGAGCTTCTCGTAGGCGGTGAGCTTGTCTTCGAAGGGGAGGTCCTGGTCGGCGATGTCGAAGTAGGGCTGCCAGTTGGGGTTGATGCGCGGCTTGCGACGAGTGGCCGCGCAATACAAGCTCCACGCGAGGAGCGAGCGCACCGTCCACGGGAAGTGGTAGTGCAAGCTCGTTACCTGCGAGTCCGGGCAGGCGTTGGCGAAGTCGATGGGGTAGAACACGCCGTCGGCCCGCAGCGCCTCGCAGGAGTTGTAGTCCCAACAGAAGAACGCGTTGATGACGCGAGCGTAGCGCTCCATCGTGCGGCGGCCGGCGTCGTCGAGGAAGTCCTTGGCCACCACGTAGCGGGCGTGGAGCGGCGCGGCCGGGTCGTACTTGATGCAGTTCACCTGCGGCCCGATGCCGATGGCCCGCACGAAGAGATCCCAGTCGTCGACCGCCTTCTGCAGGTGCATCACTTGCTTCCCGGAACCGTCGTAGGACCCATGGAGCTGCTTGTCGTCGTCGATCTTCGACACCCCGCGCCACGCGCCGCCGTCGTAGGGCTTCATGAACAGCGGGTAGCCCACCTTCTTGCCCACCGTGCCGAGCGCGAAGAGCTCGTTGTAACGACGGATGGTGATCTGGGTGTCGGTTTCGTCGGGGTATTCCTTGGGCGGCACCAGCCACGTTTCCGGGATGGGGAAGCCGAGCCGCATCATCGCGCAGTAGGTGGTGTGCTTCTCGGCCGCCTGGATCATCCAGGGGTTGTTGAACACGTACACCCCGTCCATGAGGGCGATCTTCTTGACCCACTCCCGCGTGGTGGGGAACCAGTGGGTGATGCGGTCGAGCACCAGGTCGTACCGCGGCTTGGCGCGCAGGTCGAAGGGTTCCACCCGCACGCGTTCCACGGCGAAGTCGACGGTCTCCCCGCCGATCTCGGCGCGAAGGTCGAGGCGACGGACGATCTCCTCGAAACAGGCGGGCCAGCAGTGGTCGGCGCCGAGGGAGAGGCCGATGAGACGGGTAGACATGCGCAGGATCTCCGGGGGAGGGGTGCTATCTCACTCGTAGTACATCCACAGCGGGCCCGGGAAGAGCCAGGTGAGGGCCTCGCGCATGCGGTCGCGCCAGTTGATCCAGTTGTGGCCGTCGGGCGCCTCGGTGAAGCGCGCACGCGTGGCGACGCCCTGGAAGACCGGGAAGAGGCTGCGGTTGTAGTAGATGAGCGACTCGAAGGTGCCGCAGGACTGGTACACGTGGGCGTCGATCTTCGGCGGCGCGGCGCGGAAGTCGTTGACCATCTTCACGATGGGGTCCCACATGGGGCCGCGCTCGTGCTCGCCGATGTCAGTGAACGCGAACGAGCCGGACTGCAGGAGCAATCGGCCGAAGGTGCCCGGGTGACGCAGCGCCGTGTAGAGTGACGACACGCCGCCGAAGCTCGCGCCCATGAGCCCGAGGAACTCGGGACCGGCGAGGATTGGGTGCTTCGACCGGATCCCGGGGACGAGATCGTGTACGAGGAAGTCGGCCTGTTGTGGGTTGGCCGCGTACTCCCAGTTGCGTTTCACGCCGGAGGTGAAGGCGACCATGATCGGCGCCACCTCGTGCCGGTGGATGAGGTTGTCGAGCAGCACCTTCATGCCGGCGAAGTGCAGGAAATCGTCGCCGTCGTGCACCACGAGCAGCGGGTACTTCTTCCCCGCCCGCGCTCCGTAGGGCGTGTAGAGCTTGTACTTTCGCAGGTCGCCCCAGTGTCGCGACATAATCGTGTGCTCAACGAGGTCACCAGGTCGCGACAGTGGGTCTGCTCGGACCCACTCGGGTTCCTCGTACGACGAGGCCGGACACACCGAGTTGCTGCCGAAGGGATCGATGGCCCGGCGGGGGTTGCGTGGATCGTGCGCCCAGCGGCCATGTGCCGCTTTCACCACCTCGAACTTGTACTCCACGCGCGCGCGCTTGGGCAGGTCGAGCGGCAACCAGAACGCGTCGGTGTGGGGGATACGACGCAGCTCGATGCGGCTCGGGAGGCCAAAGACCCAGTGCTGGAGGAAGACGGCCTCGGTGGGCTCGTTGTCCCAGTAAAAGAAGACGGCGTGGTCGTCTTCTACGATCGGGAAAACCACGTCGCGAGTAAACGCCTCGAGCTTCGCGCGGCGGTCCGGGGCGCGCGCGCGTTCGAGCTGGGCGAGGAGCTCAAGGATTCTCTGCACGGCAGCTCCCGTCGCCCGAGACGATGAAGGCGGCCCCGGCGGCCCCCGTGTAGCGGCCATCCTCATAGACGGCGCCATTTTGCAGGCCCACCAGCTTGCGCGGCCCCATGCGGGCAGCAAGGACGGCGAGGTGGTCGTGGTCGGCGAGGTTGAGACGCTCCCGGGCGTGCGGGAGGAAGACGACGTGGCGCAAGAGCCCGAAACCGTGGTCGAGCAACTCCGACGTGCCGGGGCCGTGCGCGGTGTGGTCGTGGTACAATAAGACCCGGTCGGTGAGCACCATGGCGCCAGCGCTCCACGCGAACAATGGGCGTTTCACCAGCTCCGTGCCAAGGCCGAAGAAGAACATCCGGTTGCGCAGCACGCCCACGTGTCCGCCCGCGATGCACAACGCCGCGCACCGGCCGAGGTCGGACAAGATCTCCTCGCGGATCGACTTCACTAGCGCGTGGTCCAGCGGGCGATGCGCCGCGGCGAAGTCATCGTGGAGACGCTTCGCCTCCGACAGGAACAGCTCGTCGGCCTCCTGCAGGTGGCGCACCGCCTGTGCCGTGAAGGGGCAGGCGAGGTCGCGACTCTCGGCGTAGAGCTTCACGCAGGCGCTGAGCGCGTCGTGGAAGCGCAGGCGGTAGCGCTCCTTCACCTGGCGAAGGCGCTCCTGCTTGGCGGTGTAGGCTGCCACCAGCTCGGTGGCCTCGTGCTCCACGCGGCGGAAACGCTGGTAGAGTCGGAGGTTCACCACCTCGTTGGGGATCGCGGCGCGAAGCGGCTCGTCGCGCTCCTCGTCGTAGCGCCAGCCAGCGCTCACGAGGGCCACGGGGCCGGTGATGCCCTTGCGGGCGAGGACGGCAGGGAGCACGCCGTCGGGCCGCTCGGGGCCGAGGATGGTCAGGGACATCAGTCGCGGGAGGCTAACCCGCCCCGCCTCTGGGTCGGCCCTGCCCGGCCCCTCGGTCGGCCCCGCCCGGCCCTTCGTCGCGACACGGGGGGCCCCCGATCTCCAGGCGATCCGGTGCCCGGGGACCTCGAACGCGGCCTTCGGCCGGGGGGTCCTGTCACCCCTGGCGTCCCCATCGGCTGCGCTGCGCTCCGCGATGGGGCGCGCCAGGGGTGCCACCCCCAGACCATGACTAGGGCCCCGGGCACCTCGATCCGGAGCTGGGGTCGCACGCCCTGCGTCGCGCGCTGCGAGCCTCGCGCACGCCACGACGGGCGTGCTCAACGGTCGCCGCCAGCACGGTTCGCACAGCGAACCGGTAGGCGGCTCGCCCCACGCTGCTCTCGGGCCGGGCGGGGCCTCGACTCGTCGCAGGGGACGCCGGGGACGGGCTAGATCGCTGTGATGGCCACCGGCTACTCGGGGAAGGCGCTCTACCAGAAGGTCGGCATCGTGCCGGGTGGGGCCGTGCGGGTGGAGGGCTACCAGGGGGACTACGAGGCGCTCGTGGGATGTCCCGTGGGGCGGGGCGGGCCCGACGCGGCGCTGGTGCATCTCTTCGTCAGCCGCGAGGCGGCGCTGCGGGAAGGACTCTCGGCGGCGCTCCCGCAGCTCCCCGATCGAGGCACCATCTGGGTGTCATGGCCCAAGCGGGCGTCGGGCGTCGCGACCGACGTCACCGAGGACACCATCCGCGCCGTGGCCCTGCCCATGGGGCTCGTCGACATCAAGGTGTGCGCGGTCGATGCCACGTGGTCGGGGTTGAAGCTGGTGAGGCGGCGGAACGTGGGGCGTTGATGCTACCGTAGCCGGATGTGGTTCCTCCTCGGTTGCGGCGTGGAGAGCGTCGCGATTCCCTACCCGCAGATGGTGCTCAGCACTACGGCGGTCGACTTCGGCGAAGTGGCCGAGGGCGCGGAGGCCACGGCCTCGTTCACCGTTCGCAACGACGGCTACCGGATCTACGAGGGCACCTACCTCGGCTTCGACATGGGCCTCACCGGCGCCGAGGGCGAGGGGCCCTCGGTGCTCGGGCCCGACGACGACTCCTATTGCGCGTGGTGGATCGCCAGCGAAGTCAGCTGCGAGGGCCCTCGGCGCCAGCCCAAGAGCGACAGCGGCCTGCCGCGCGACTCCCACGGGGGGCGCCCCTACGACAGCGGCGGTAGCCCGCCCGATCCCGAGCCCCGCTGCGAAGACGACGGCGGCCCGCTGGTGCTCGGCCCCGGCTGCTCGGTACCCGTGCACGTGGCCCTCTCGCCGAAGTCCGCCGGGGAGTTCGACGCGGCGGTGTGGATCGAGAGCACGGCGGCCGCCCGCGAGGGCAACGACATGCCCGAGTACACCCGCGACCCGCGCAATTTCGTGCAGCAGGTGTTCGTGCACGGGGAGGTGACCGACGGCGCGGGCCTGCTGACCATCGAGCCCACGGGCCACGACTTCGGCCAGCACTACCCGGATGGCCTCGTCGACAGCGTGACGGCCACGGTGAGCAACCCGGGCGCCGGGCCGCTCACCGTCGCAAGCGTTGACCTTTCCGCCGGGTGCGGAAGCGTCGTGGCTACGGGCCTCGCCGCCGGGAGCGTCCTGGCGGCAGGCGCCTCGAGCAGCCTCGAGCTCGCGTTCACGCCCGTGGACGACTACCCCCTGGATTGTGTGGTCACGATCGTGGGCGACAGTGACGACACCGCGATCCACCTCGTGGCCAACGAGACCGTCACCAGCGAGCCTCCCAGTGTCAGTTTCGTCGCCCCGCTGCCCGGCGCCCTCGTCGATCCGCTCGCCGACATCACCGTGGAGCTCGCGCTCTCCGACGACATCCTCCCGCCGTCGCTGCTCGACTGCGAACTGTGGAGCCTCGCGCAGAGCAGGTTCATCACCAGCTGCGCGGCGGCCGATGACAGCGGCACCACCTCGGTGATCCTCTCGGCCGGCACCCTCGACGCCGGCTCGGACACGCTGGTGGCGCGCGTGGCCGACGGTTTGCCTCCCGTCGTTACCGCGAGCTTGCCCGTGGCCGTGCTCGACGCGCCCGCCGTCGATGCCGACGGCGACGCATTCGACCCCGGGGGCACCCCGCCCGACTGTGACGACGCCGACGCGAGTGCCTACCCGGGCGCCACCGAGCTGCCCGACGGCCTCGACAACGATTGCGACAGCACCATCGACGAGGGCACCCCCATCGTCGATGACGACAGCGACGGGTACACGCCTGAGGGCGGGGACTGCGACGACACGGACGCGGCGACGTCCCCCGGCTCGCCGGAGCGGGCAGACAGCGCCGACAACGATTGCGACGGCACCATCGACGAGGGCACCTCCATCTACGATGACGACGGCGACGGATGGAGCGAGATGGACAACGACTGCGACGATGACGACGCGAGGACTGGTCCCTACGCGACGGAGGTCTGCGACGACGGCGTTGACAATGACTGCGATGGGCTCGCCGACGGGCCGGACGGCTGCAGCGGTGCCGAGCCAGAGTTCATCGGCGCCGTCGAGGTGACCCCCGACGCCTGCGAGGCCGGAGAGCGGGTGGAGCATGTCGCTCGCGTTCGCAATCTCGCGGCCTTCGAGGCGGGAGACGACTGCTCGGCCACCGAGTTCGATGGTGAGTCGCTGCGCTACCAGTGCCCGTGTCCCGAGGTGGATCGCTGCGACGCGAAGAACTTCACGCGGTACTTCCTGATGGTCGACGACGTGGGCCACCAGGCCTGGGGCTACTCCCTGGTGACCGCCTACGGCCCCGGCACCGACCTCGACGCCGACTACGTGATCGAGGCCCACGGCCCCTGCGCCCCTCGCGACGGCACCGAGGGCAGCTGTGGCCTCGCCCTCGGCCTCGCGATCCTCGCGTGGCGCCGCCATCGTCGCCACCCGGGGCCAGATAAGCCCGCGCGGTGATCCGCGTCCGCGAGCTTTCGAAGACCTACCGGGTTCCGGTGAAGAAACCTGGATTCATCGGGTCGTTCCAGTCGATCTTCTCCCGCGAGTTCAAAGACGTGCACGCGGTGTCGAAGCTCTCCTTCGACATCGAGGCCGGGGAGCGCGTGGGCTTCCTGGGGCCCAACGGCGCGGGCAAGACCACGACCCTGAAGATGTTGTCGGGCCTCCTGTACCCCACGACCGGGAGCATCGAGGTGGGCGGCCACCGCCCGCAGGACCGTGCGCGCGCCTTCCTCGAGCAGATCACGCTGGTCATGGGGCAGAAACAACAACTCCTCTGGGACCTGCCCGCCCGTGAGAGCTTCGAGCTCAACCGCGCGATGTACGGGGTCGAACGCGGCACGTTCAAGCGAACACTCGACGAGCTGGTGGCGATGCTCCGTGCCGAGCCGCTGCTCGACCGGCCGGTGCGCAACCTGTCCCTCGGCGAGCGCATGAAGTGCGAGCTGATCGCGGCGTTGCTCCATCGTCCCCAGGTGCTCTTCCTCGACGAGCCCACCATCGGCCTCGACGTGGAAATGCAGGTGCAAGTGCGCCAGTTCATCGCCGAGCACAACCGGCAAACGGGCGCCACGGTGCTGCTCACCAGCCACTACATGCAGGACATCGCCGCGCTCACGCCGCGACTCCTCATCATCGACGGCGGCAAGCTCCGCTACGACGGCGCGCTCGCGGCGCTGGCCCAGCGCGTGGCCCCCGAGCGCCGCGTGGTGGTGCGCCCCGCCGACCCAGCACTCGCCGAGCTGGGCTTCGTCGCGCACGACGGCAAGATGGTGGCCACCGTCCCGAGTGGCGACGTGAACCGCCTCGTGCAGCGCGTCTTGACGAGCCACCCGCTGGCCGACATCGGGATCGAGGACCCGCCGTTGGAAGAGGTGATCGGGCGGGTGTTTCGCGCACAGCAACCCGGTTGACGTGCGACCGAGGCGTCTGCTCCCAGGTGTGTTGTCGAAGGAAGTCGTTGGCGGCGAGGACAGCCGTAGTCTTCGCGACACCGCCGCCGTAGCCCGGGTCCAACCCGATGCGTACACTCAACCAGGTCAAAGTAGCCGTACTCCGCAGAACGGGCACTTGTCCACGCGGCTGCTGGGCCCCCCCGTACCCGAGCTTCCATGGGCAAAAATCAAGATCCGGTTGCAGGCGGCGTTGGGGCAGCGGTAGGAGTTGGTCATCCGGAAGGCCAGGAAGCCGGTCGTCGCGGTGACGACAGCCATGGCGAGCGCGACCGGCAGGGTGCTTCGAATACATGCCCACGTCGCGACAAATGCAAGCACCGCTGTGGCCGCCCACACGTACTTGGAGAGCTGGAATAGCACGAACCGACGGCCATACGCTCGCGGGTGATCCTCGTCGCCGGTCACTGTAGCACGGGCCCCGCGAGTCGCCCGCTCAGCATAGGCTGCCTGGCGGGCAACTGCCGTCCGGATCCCAGAAACCCGTGTCCTCGTCGTCGCCATCCGTGTCCGGGTCCGCCCCCGATCCATCATTTTCGGTCTCCGAACCGTCATCGTCACCGAAAACGGCATCGATGATATCCATGAGCACCGCCGCCACGGGCATTCCCCTGTTGCCACCGGGTTCCCCCGAGAAGTCATGGGCGTCCTTCGCCATTTTCCAGTAGATGGATTCACTGGCCGGCATGTTCACACCCTCCGCCGCAGGTCCCCTTCGCCCCGACCGGGATACCGTAGAGAACCGTTAGACCCAACCATACTTGCTTTCTGGTGCCGAGGCAGGCAATCCACGGCGCACTCGGGGGGAAGGGTGCCCCCAGCGGCCACAGCTTCACGAACCGTCGCTTCAGGTTGTTACGGTCCATCAGAACGGCTTGACCATCTCGTACACCTCGATGGTGACCGAGTCGCCGGTCGCGGTGCCACCCGCGACGGGAATGGGGTGAATGAACTCGCAGAGCATCATCGAGCCGGAGTCTACGATCAGGAGGATGTCGGCCGGTGGGGCCGCCGTGGCGACGCTGGAGATCTCCTTCGACGCGACGCCGTCGGGGCCATGGCGTAGCTTGAAGCCGAGCTTCGGTGCGGTGCCGGAGGCTGAGACGACCTTGAGCGTGTACTGCGCCTGCTTGGCGCGCGAGCCCACGCGGCGGGGCGGGAGCGGGAACTCGACGTCGGCGCCGTTGGTACCGGAGGTGATCTTGATCGGTCCGGCGATCTTGGTGAAGAACACGTTTTTCCCCTGTGTTGGCGTTTGCACGGTTCGTCGCGTGCGGAGTACGTCGCGACGAGAAAAAGGTAGCACCCCCCCCCTGTGCAAGTCTTGGATGTCAAGAATCTGTAAAGTGTGATGAGTCTTCACCTGTGGTCGCGTTGCAGCGCGCCTGGGGAGCGAGGTCTCGGCGGGGCCTGGCTTCGGCTAGACGGTGTTTTACCCTCCGTGTCCTCCTTCGCCCGCGTCCTCACCGCGTTCCCCGCCATCCAGCGCGTGGCCTTTGCCGGGCTGGTGGCCTACCGCGCCGAGATGATCATCTGGGTGCTCTCGGCCACGTTGCCCCTGGTGATGCTCTCGCTCTGGAACGCCGCCGCCGCGGATGGCCCGCTGGGCGACTACGGGCAAGTGGAGTTCGCCCGGTACTTTACCGTCAACCTCGTTGTGCGTCAGCTCACCGGCGCCTGGATCGTGTGGGAGCTCAACTGGGCGATTCGGAAGGGGGAGTTGTCGCCCCGGCTCTTGCGCCCGATGAACCCGCTGGTGTTCAACTTCGCCGAGACGGTCGCGGCCTTGCCCTTCCGCTGCATGGTGATCGTCCCCCTGTTGGCGGTGCTCCTGCTCTGGCGCCCGGAGATCGCGTTCTGGCCGGGCGTGCCCGCCCTGGTCGGTTTCGCGCTCAGCGCCGTGCTGGCCTTCGCCTGCGCGTGGTTGACGCAGGCCATCTTCGGCATGTTTGCCTTCTGGTTCGACCAGTCGATGGGCTTCTGGACCGCCTACTTCGCGCTCTGGTCGCTCTGCGGCGGCTATTTCGTTCCGCTCGACCTGTTCCCCGACGGTTTCGTGGGGGTGGTCAAGCTGTTGCCCTTCTACGCGACGCTGGGGGCACCGATCGATATCCTCTTGGGACGCGCGGGCGCGGAGACCCTCGGTCTCCAGGTGGCGTGGGTCCTCGCGCTGGCCGCCCTCGCGCGGCTGTGCTGGATCCGGGGCATTCGGCGCTACGGCGCGGTGGGGGCCTGATGTGGCGCGTGCCGCTGGCCCTCGCGCGCGTGGCGGTGATGGCGGCGATGCAGTACCGCGCGAGCTTCGTGGCCGAGATGGCGGTGGGCGTGGTCGCTGCGGCAGGCGTGGCAGCGCCCCTTTTCCTGGTGTACGCCCACGTGCCCTCGGTGGCTGGCTGGAGCCTCGACGAGGCGCTCCTGGTGACCGCGTTTTTCCTCGCCTACAATGCCTTCGTGTCGGGAGTCATCGAGCCCAACCTGGGCGCGGTCGTCGATGGTGTGCGCGCCGGACAGCTCGACTACATGCTCATCCGCCCGGTCGACGCGCAGCTCTTGTTGTCGTTCCAAAAGGTCGCGCCAGCCGCGCTCTGGGAGTTGCTCGCCGGGCTGGTGGTGGGCGGCGTGGCGCTGTCGCGACTGGGCCTGCCCACGCCGGTCCAGGCCCTCGCCGCCGCTGCGATGCTCGGCTCGGGCGTCGCGGCGACCTATGGGCTGTGGCTCCTCGTCACGTGCACGAGCTTCTGGTTCGTGCGGGTGGACAACCTGCGCTTCTTGCTGGGGGCCATCACCGACGCGGGACGCTGGCCGATCAGCGTGTACTCGGGCTGGGTTCGCATCGCGCTCACCACCGTGATCCCGGTGGCGCTCGTCACCAGCTACCCGGCGATGGCGCTGCTTGGTCGCCTCGATCTAGAGCTCGCCTTCGGGTCGGCGGGCGTCGGCGTGGCGAGCCTCGTCGTGTCTCGACGGGTGCTCTTCCGGGCGCTGGCCCACTACACCAGCGCCAGCTCCTAGTTGCCGCCTGGGGGCCTCTCGATTAGCCCCCGGCCCCCTCGTCAGGAGTCAACATGTTCCGAGCCCTTCCCGCCCTCTTCCTCCTCGCCGGCTGCGCGCCCTCGGGCATCTGGATGCTCACCTTCCCGGGCGCCGAGAGCCGTACCAGCTCGGAGGACGAGGTGGCCTCGATCTGCTCCACCGAGCTCGATGAGAACTTCTCCGATGGCTACTCGCCGACGGCCTCCTCCGGCGGCCAGAGCGAGTGGGTGCAAACGCTGTACACCAAGTCCTCCGGCTCGGCGATGTTCATCGAGACCAAGGCCACCAGCGGCGGCGGCGCGGTGCTGGTGATGGCCGATGCCATCTTCCCCGGCGTGCAAGAGGGCGGCGAGTGGGTCTTCACCTGGGAGGTGGCCGACCACGTGGAGGCCACCGAGGAGCACGAAGACGGGTACCGCTACTTCTACGGCGAGGACACGACCTCGACCGTCACCATCACGTTCAAGGAGAACATGTTCGCGGACGCGACGGGCACCCTTGGCGCCGACTCTGAGGCCTACATCCGCTGGGAAGAGTCCGACGAGTGGGACCCCGAGGAAACCGAGCCCTTGCTGGGCCAGCAGGGCGCGATCCCTGCGGCCACCTACCTGGTGTACAAGGACGAGGGCGACCTCCTCCCCCAAACCAACATGGCGGAAGAGCAGGACTGCACCGACAACGACTGCTACATCCAGATCACCGAGATCTGTCCCGCACAGGAGCTCGACTTCACCGCCAAGCGCGTGGAAGGCAACGAGGTGATCACCTACAACGAGTGGAAGGACAACGCCGCGTCTTCGTCAGGTGGCGGCGTCGATACCGGGTTCTAGCGCCTGCGTCTCCCGGGGCACAGCACGTGGTAGTGTCAGGGCGTGATTCTTGTCGCGCTCCTGCTCTCGTGCGTGGACGCCGACGGCGACGGGTTCACCGTTGCCGAGGGCGATTGCGACGACGCTGATCCCCAGGCCTCGCCGGGCCACTACGAGCGGTGGTACGACGGCATCGACAACGACTGCTCCGGGGGACGCGACCGCGACCAGGACGGGGACGGTGCCGACTCGTGGCGCGTAGGCGGTCGCGACTGCTACGACACGCCCGATGACGACTACCCCCGGCCGCTCGACCAGTGCTGGCGCGACGCGGACCTGGCCGAGCTTCACCCGGAGGCGGTGTTTCCCGGCGCGATCGACGCGCCCTACGACGGCACCGACGCGGACTGTTCCGGGGGCACCGATGGCGACGGTGATGGCGACGGCTACACCATCTGCGAGGTCGACGACCAGGCCGCTGACTGCGACGACACGAACGCCGCCGTCTACCCGGGCGCGGAGGAGGGGCTCGCCGACGGCGTTGACTCGGACTGCGATGGTCGCGAGCTGTGTCACGCCGACGCCGACGCGGACGGGTTTGGCGACCCCACGACCCTGAGCTACTCGCCGACGGGGAGCTGCCGCGCGAGGGGCTACAGCGACAACGCCGACGACTGCAACGATCGCGAGGCCCGCACCTACCCCGGCGCGACGGAGTGGTGCGACCGTGCCGACAACGATTGCGATGGTGACATTGCCGACGAGGGGGGTACTGCGATGTTCCAGCCGCTCGCGGGCAACGCGTCGGACGTCACGGCGATCATGTTGGGTGAGTACGTGGTGGCGCCAGGTGAACTGTGGCTTTGTGCGGGGACCTGGTCCGTCAGCCTCGTGGTGAACCAGCCGGAGGTGACGATCCTCGGCGCGGGGCGGGACAACACCTTGGTGGTCCCGGCCGAGGGCACGGCGCTGGTCGTGACGGCAGGCCCGTTCCATGCCAGCGACCTGAGCTTTACTGGGGCCACCGAGGGCGGTGTGATGGTCAGCGCCGCCGAGGTGAACTTCGAAGCGGTGTCGATCTCGGGCAACACGGGCGTCGGCCTCGCGGCGTGGGGAAGCCGGGTGTGGGTCTCCCGGTCTTTGCTGGCGGGCAATGTCGCGGAGGGGGGCGGCGGCGGGGGCATCTACGTGTACGACGGCCACCTGGCGCTCCTAGACACCGAAGTGCGTGACAACGCCGCCCTCGACGGCGGCGGTATCTATGCGATCGACGCCACCGTGCTCGCGACCACCTGCGCCATCACCGGCAACGTCGCTAGCGGCGAGGGCGCGGCGTTCTATGGGGATCACGCCTCGGCGATGTTCGGCCACTCCACGATCGAGGCGAACGAGGCGGTGAACGGCGGCGGTGGCGTCTGGCTCGCGGCGGGGCGGTACGACACGTTCACCAGCGACGAGAGCACGTGGGCCAGCAATCGCCACGGCGGCGTGGAATCCGACATTGACGGCTACCTGTTCGATGCCCCTCTGGACTACGAGGGCGTCCAGAGCTTCTCCTGCGACGGCCGGTTGGGCTGCTGGTAGGGCATCTCGCCTATCGTCGGGCGGTAGGCGCTACCCGCCCCACCGCCGGATGAGCTGCGTGAGCATCGCGCCCACCCGCCCCGCAAGCGTCCTCGCCGCCTCCGCCTCGCCGACGGGTACCAACCCGAGCGCCACCCCGAGTTCGAGCGCCGCGGCCGCCTCGCCCACCTCGCCGCGGGCGATGGAGAACTTCTGGCGTTTTTCGCCGGCGCCGGCTCGATTGGCGCCCTCCGCGATGTTGGTGACCGTCGAGACCGCCGCCCGGCGCAACTGGTCGGCGACCGGCCCGCCGCCGCGCGGAATCTGCTCCGCGATCTTCCAGGCGGCGACGGTGAACTCGAGCGCAACTCGATGTACTTCGAGGTTGTTGTGGGGAAAGACGACGGTGGACTCGGACATCTTGGCTCCTCGGCGGGGCGAGGCAAGCGCGCCCCGCACTCGTGCGGGGGGGCGCGCGCAGCCCCGGCCCGACGAGGAGCCTGACGCGAGCGGCGATCGCGCCGCCCGCCAAGACGAACGACGAATGCCGACCTAGCCACCGACGACCACGTCCACGCTCAACGAGTCACGAGCACTAGCACGAGCACGAGCACGAGCACGATCATGTAGACCATCACGATCGCGGTCCTACGCGCGACGCGCTCCGACCACGTCCACGGTCAACGAGTGACGATCACGATCACGATCACGATCACGTCGACCATCACGATCGCGGTCCTACACGCGACGCGCTCCTAGAGAATCGTCTTCCCGAGCGCCGACAGAATCAGCCACACCGCGAGCTTGCCGGTGCGGTTCTCGTTGTCGATCACGGGGTTGAGCTCCACCATCTCGACCCCGAGCACCCGTCGCGTGGCGGCCACCTTCTCGCAGATGAGGTGGCTCTCGCGCAGGTTGAGGCCCCCCGGCACGGCCGTGCCCACCCCCGGGGCGTGCTGAGGGTCCACGCCGTCGAGGTCGAAGGAGAGGTGGATACCAGCGGTGCCGTCGAGGCAACGCTCGATGGCCTCGCGGGCACACAGCGCCGTCCCCCGCTCGTCGAGCTCCGACATCGTGTATACGCGCAAGCCGACGTCGCGTACGAAGCTCGACTCGCCCGTGTCCACGTCGCGGGCGCCGATCACGCACACGTTGCGCGCGTCGAGCGCCGGCCGGTCGCCCGCGATGGCCACCAGCTCCTTGGGACCGTGACCGAGCAAGACCGCGAGCGGCATGCCGTGGATGTTGCCCGAGGGCGAGGTGGTGGGGGTGTTCACGTCGGTGTGCGCGTCGACCCAGAGCACGCCGATGTGTTTGCCGCGCTTGCGCCAGTAGCGGGCGATTCCCGAGATGGTGCCGATGGCAACGGAGTGGTCACCGCCGAGCATCACCGGGAACTGTCCCGATTCCAGCGCTGACTCCACGCGGTCGGCGAGCGCGGAGCACACCTGCGTGATCTCCTCGAGGAAACGCGCGTGTGGGTCGCCCACCTCGAGCATTTCCTGCGAGCGAACGCCGAGGGCGAAGGTGTCGACCACGGTGTGGCCCAGCTGCTCGATGCCCTTGTTCAGGCCGGCAAGGTGGATGGCGGAGGGCCCCATGTCCACCCCGCGGCGGCCGGCGCCGAGGTCCATGTGGACGTTGCCGATGGCGATGTGCGACATGAGTGGGCCTTATTCCACCCGCAGTTCCATCGGCCCATACTCCATGGTCCCGTCGTCATCGTCGGCCCACGCCAGCCCCGGCACGACGCGGGCCGGCTCGAAGCGACGCGACTCCACGGTGGCCGCGCGCGGGAAGGTCAGGGCGCGCACGAGGTCGATGGCCCCGGCGAGGCCGTTCCCAGCGCGGCCCTGCGGCGAAGCCGGGAGGCGCACGCTCGAGCCGATGGTGCTGCGATTGACGTGGATGCCGCCGGTCTTGAGCTGCTCGCGGATGTCGGCGAGGGCGGTGTTGTCGGGGCGCGTGAACACGCTGGTGACCGAGCGGTAGACCGCGCGGTTGTGCAAGTCGATCGCCTCGTCGATGTCGCGCGCCTTGTAGAGCAAAAGCAGGGGGCCCGGTGGCTCCTCGTTGAGGAAGGGCGCACCGTTGTCGTGGTTGATCTTGTACACCCCGGGCGTGACGTAGTTGCCCCGGTGGTTGGAGAGCTCCATCACGTCGCCTTCGAGCAAAGCCACGTGTCCCTTTGCGGTGAGCGCCCGGCAGTAACGACGGAAGCGGGTGCGGGCCGCCTCGCTCGACAGGGGCCCCATGAAGATGTCGTTGTCGAAGCCGTAGCCCACGCGCACCCGCTGGGCGCGACGCACGATCTCGGGCACGATCGCGTCCCAGGCGCGGCCCACGATGATGGCGCGCGCGGTGGACGTCGGTCGCTGGCCGGCGCTGAGGAAGGCGCCCACGACGATCTCGTAGACGGCGCGTTCCTTGGGGGCGTCCTCGCACACGATGGCGAGGGCCTTGCCGCCGCTCTGGAACACCGTGGTGAGCTCAGGACGTTCGACGAGCGCCCGGCGGATCTCTCGGGCGGTGTCGTAAGAGCCGGTGTGCACCAGCGCGTCGAGGCCGGCGTGGGCCACGAGCCGCTGGCCCACGACCGATCCCGGGCCCTGCACGAGGTTGAACGTGCCGCGGGGGAGCTTCGCCTTGTCCCAGGCCTCGGCCACGGCCTGGCCGATCACGGGCGCGTACTTCGAAGGCTTCATCACCACGCCGTTGCCACCGAGCACGCCCGCCACGCTGGTGACCACGCCATTGAACATGGGCATCGACGAGGGCAACAAGAGGCCGACAACGCCGCGAGGCACGTAGTCGCTACGCCCGGAGATGTCTTCCATCACTCGCGGCGCGATGAGGCCGAGGCCATCGTCGAGGAAGGCGTCGATGGCGCGCACCGAGGCGGCCACCTCCTGTCGACACTCCCAGAGCGGGCGGCCGGACTCGCGCACGAGCAGGCTACTGAGCGGCTCGGCGTGGGTGGCCAGCGCCTCGCGGAAGCGGCCGATGATCGCCGCCCGGTCCATCAGGCCCACACGGCGCCAAGCCCGCGAGCCGGCCTGGGCCGACTCCACCGCGTCATCGATGCTCTTCACCGAGAAGGGGAATCGGCCGAGCACGTCGCGCCGGTCGCCCGGATTCGACGCGTTCAAATAGCCTTCAATGGACTCCGGCTTGAGGAAGGAGCCGTGGATGTAGTCACCCCGGCGCAGGACTCGCTCGTGCGTGGGGGCTGTCGAAGGCACGGTCGGAGTATAGCGCGGTGCCCGGAAGCTACCGCGGCGGCAGCGCGACCTTCCCGCCCAGGTTGCTCCAGGCGGCGATTCCCCCCTCGAGGCTCGTCGCGTTGAAGAGGCCACGCTCGCGCAGCATTTTCGCCGCGGTGAGGCTGCGTTTACCTGCGGCACAGTAGCAGATGATCTCGTTGCACTTCTCGACCTCTCTCCACCGGGCTTCGAGCTGGGAGAGCGGGATGAGGACGGCCCCGGGGATGACGCCGCGCGCCGTCTCGTCGGGCTCTCGCACGTCGAGGAGCACCACCGGTTCCCCGGCCTCCACGCGCTCCTTCACTTCCTGGCAGCCGGCGTCGAGGGTGGCGAGCGCGTCGCCGTCGGCCACCGGACCCTCCGAACCGGCCACCACCGCGACGGCCTTGCTGGCCGGCACCGGTGGAGGCGCGGTCTTCGCGGGCGGCGATGGCGGCTTGGGCGGCGCGGCCGGCTTCGGTGCGTGAGCCAGCGGCGCGCGGCTATCGTTGCTGCGGCCGGAGAGGCGGTCGACCAGCTTCTCCGCGACTTTCGAGAAGATTCCCATGAATTACTCCACCACGAGGGGGGGGCGCGGCGCCTCCCAACCGTCGTTGTCGACGTCGACGAGAATGGCGCTCGTCGCCGCCCAAGCGTAGCTCCCCGGCCACACGGCGGTGATGGGTCGCTCGGTACTCTCGGCCACCACCACGTAGGCAACGTCGGCGGCCGGCGCGAGCTCGAACTCCGCGCGGCACCAGTTGGGCGCACGACCCGTGCAGTCTGCCGTGGCGACGATGACGTCGTTCTCGTAGAGGTGGAGCCGATCGACGGGGATCCACGAGGGCGCCTGCGCCCGCACGTTCAAGGTCGAAGGCGCGACCACGCGACCGGGGGCCCAGGCCCCATCGATCTTGGCGTCGAGGAAGACGCCGCGGGAAACGACGGTGGCACGCGCGGCCATCGCTGACTTGAGCGCCTCGTCGTCGAAATTGGCGAGCGTGTCGCCGGTGTACAACCAGGAGTAGTTCAGCCCCGGGTCGCCGCCTCGGTGGCTGTGGCTGTCGGTGACGCCGACGGGCGTGACCAGCTTCCCGCGGCTGACGAGGTCGACGTAGTAGGGGAAATACTCCAAGTACGTCCCAGAGTTCAGTAGCTCCATCGCGTCGAAGTCGTTGCTCCACTTGTTGCCGATGCCGATGGTGCCGCTGGCCAGCTGGTAGTCGGCGAGCTCGAACATCCCGGAGTTTCCGAGCGGGTGGTTCGACTGGATGATGCCGTCCTGGCCGATCGACTCGCGGATCCAGGCGAACAGCGCGTCGGTGCTCTCGACGCCGAACCACCAGCGGGGCGCGCCACCGTTGGGTCGACCGTCTTGCTCGCCCGGGTAGGCGTTGAAATGCCCGCGGGGAACCGGGCTCACCTCGTCGGCCACCACCGTCTTGAGCCACGCTTCGAGGCCCATGGCGCGCAGCGTGGGGTTGTAGTCGACGATGTGGTCGTGGTCGGTGCCGAAGTGCACGTCGGTGCCGGTGGCGGCGGTGACGAGGAGCCGCTCCTCCATGGAGATACCACCGTCGGCCGAGGGCGCGGCGTGGCTGTGCGGATCGATGGTCAAAGCACCGTCCACCTCGTAGGCCAGCGCGAGGCTGGCGGGGAGCTCGGTGGTTTGCGCCGGGCCGATGGTCAACGTCGCCGTGGCCACCTCGTAGCGGCTACCGCGGTGCACGGTCACGGTGTAGTCCCCGGCTTCGACCGGGAACGTGGCCTCGCCGTCGAGGACGTAGCCAGTCATGGCGTATCCGCCAGGGCGCCCGGGGAAGAAGCGGTCGTCCTCCACCACCGGGTCGGCGCCGGTGAAGGCGACGAGCACCGTGGCGGGGCCGCCATCCGCGACCGTCACGTGCAGGTAGCCGGGTGGCGCCAGCTCGATGTCAGGCGTCTCGACCACCGGGCTGGCGCCGAAGCCCTCGGCGAAGTCGATGGGCACCGCGCCGCTGCCCAGGGAGGCCAGGGCGTTGTCGTGGCTTCGGTCGTAAGCGCCGATGTTTGCGTAGCCGCTGGGCAGGTCGATGCCGATGCCGGTGCCGCGTCCGGTCGCGACGAAGCTTTGCACGCCGTAGCCCGGGGCACTCCAGCTCCCGTCGCTGCCCGTCACGGCGAAGCCAAGCACCGCCCCGTTGGCGTCGAGCAGATGGACACGGGCACCGGGGAGGCCCACGCCGTTGGCGGTCACCGTGCCCCCGATCTCTTCGAAGCTCACGCCCTCGCGTTGCAGGCGCTCGCGCTCGAGCGTGGCCACGTCGGGGCCCACGCCCACACGCGCGGTCCAGCTCGTCGAGTCGCCGGGCGCCACGGTGGCCACCGGGCCGAAGGCGCTCAGGCCCGCCGCGAGGCTCGAAAGCACGTCACCGAAGGCGTTGGGCTGCAGGCTGCCCGTCCCGGACATCACCGCGAAGACCCCCTCGTTGCGGCGGCCGACCAGCGCCTCCATGCTTCGCTCGCCTTCCTCGGGGTCGTCAAAGCCCGTGGCCGGTCGCCAGTTCTCGCCCACCTCCTGGGCGACGATGGCCACGAGGCCGACGCCGGAGGAGAAGTCGGTGGCGTCGTCGTTGTAGACGGTGGTGGTGACCTCGAGCGACCAGGCGCCGGGCTCCAACGTGTAGTCGGTCACGACCGTGAGCGCGTGCTCGGGGACGACGTCGCCGATGGCACCCGTCGCGAGTCGCATCGCCGCGCCTCGGCCGGTCACCCGCACGTGGGCGCGCCCGTCGCTGCCGTCGCTCAATACCTCGACGGCGGTGGCATCCACCACCCGAGCGAGGCTCACCATGGGCGCCAGCTCGTCGATCATGTCGCGACCGGGCTGCCCTGGCTCGCGTACGAGGTCGGCGTCGATGAGGTTGCCGCCGTAGTCGACGTAGTAGCCAGAGTCGCCCACCGCCTCGATGATGAAGCGCACGCGGTCGTTGTAGATCTTCACGTCGCCGAGCTGTCCCTCGGCGGAGATGCCGCCGAAGAGCGCGGCGGGATCGGTCAAGACGCCGGCGCGCACGGAGGCGGGGCCGAGGCGTTCGCTGAGGTCGGGGGCGGCGCCGCTGCCGCTGTCGCCCGTGTCGTCGAAGGAAGGGCAGCCCTGGAGGGCAAACATGAGGGTGGGGGACATCGCGGAGTTGGTTAGCCCGGAGGCGTGCACTTTGCCGACCTCGCCAACGCCGCGAGCGCGCTCACGCTCTTGCGGCTCGTCCTCGGGGCGCTGGCCCCCTTCGCGGGCGTGGAGGCGCTGCCCTGGTTGTACGGCTTCGCCATCCTCACCGACGTGATCGATGGTCCGGTGGCGCGGCGGCAGGGCACTGCGGGCGCCGCAGGCGCCACGCTCGACGCCTGGGCCGACAAGGTGCTGCACGTGAATCTGGCGTGGACCCTCGTCAATCTCGACCGGATGCCCGCGCTCTACATGCTGGCTTGGTTCGCCCGCGAGCTCATCCAGGTCCTGCTCATCCCGGTGCTGGTGCACCGCTGGCGCACGGGTATCGGCCAGCCACGCACCAGCCGCTGGGGCCGCGCCACGGCGATCGGCCTGTTCCTGGCGGTGTGCTCGGTGCTCTTGGGCATCGACGCCCGCCCCGCTACACTGCTCACCGGCCTACTTGGCACCGTCGCTGGGCTGGACTACGCCCGCGTACACTTGTCTCCCTTGTTCGCGCCCGCGCGCCCCCCCGAGGTTTCCCGATGCTGATCGCGCTCCTGCTCGCCTGCCCCGAGGTCGAGTCTACCAAGGATACAACTGACTATTTCCCTGGTGACGCCGACGCCGACGGCTACTCGACCGAAGAGGGCGACTGCAACGACGACGATCGCACCGTCCACCCGGGCGCGAGCGAGACCTGGTACGACGACATCGACCAGGACTGCAACGGCGGCAGCGACCACGACCAGGACGGCGACGGCGTGGAGGTGTCGAGCGACTGCGACGACGCCAACGCCGAGATCGCCCCCGGCCTCGCCGAGGAGTGCAACGACATCGACGACGATTGTGACGGCGACATCGACGAGGACGTGGAGGGCAGCCAGAGCGCCTACGTCGATGCCGATTACGACGGCTGGGGCGACGAGAACGCCGACATGGTCACCTTTTGCGACGACGAGGTGCCTGCAGGCTACTCGCTCCTTCCCGGCGATTGCGACGACACCGAGCGCAGCGTGGCCCCCGACGCGCTGGAGATCTGCGACGGCCTCGACAACGACTGCGACAGCGACATCGACGAAGACGCGGTCGACGCGAGCCCCTTCTACATGGACGCCGACCTCGACGGCTACGGCACCGACGGCGTGTGGGTGCGTGCCTGCGAGGCGCCGGAGGGGTGGAGCGAAGACGTGGGCGATTGCGACGACACGCAGTCCGGCGTGCACCCCGGGGCCGACGAGTACTGCAACGAGCGCGACGACGATTGCGACGAGAACGTCGACGAGAACGCGGTCGACCGCGTGGAGAACTACGAGGACCAGGATGGCGACGGCTACGGCGCCCCGGGCACCGACGACTTCCGCTGCGAGTACGCGGGCGTGCTCGACAACACCGACTGCGACGACGAAGATGCCGCCGCCAACCCCGGCGCCACCGAGGTGTGCGATCTCGTCGACAACGACTGCGACAGCGGCGTCGACGAGGACCTGCCGGTCTTCCCGGCGTGGACCGACGCGGACGGCGACGGTCACGGCGACGCCACGCTCTCCGCTGCGGACTCCTGCGGCAACGTGGGCGGTGTGTCCATCCTGGACGACGACTGCAACGACGCCGACGCCGCGATTTCCCCGTCGGCCACCGAGGTGTGCGACGACATCGACAACGACTGCTCGGGCGATGCCGACAGCGACGCGGTCGACGCGAGCTTCTTCTACATGGACGTCGATGCCGACGGCTACGGCGTGTCGGGCGAGGGTCTGTTTCTCTGCGAGGCCGAGGGGGAGTACACCGTCACTCTCGACGGCGACTGCGACGATGAAGACGACACCCGCAACCCCGGCGTGGCCGAGACCGACGACGACCGCGACGAGGACTGCGACGGCTGGGTCGACGAGGACTGGGTGAGCGTGGGCGACATCGTCGTGACCGAGGTGGCGCGCCAGCCGTGGATCGGCGGCACCTCGACGGTCACCGACGCGGAGTGGTTCGAGGTGTACAACGCGGGCTCGGTCACCATCGACCTCGCGAGCTGGGTCGTCACCCGCTCCAACACCGACGCCGGCACCGACGGCTTCGCCGTGGATCCCTCGCTCTCCCCGGTCCTCGCCCCTGGCGACTACGCCGTCTTCTGCGAGACCGAGCTCTACGCGATGGCCAACGACGCCAACAGCTTGCTGGTCTGCGACTACGCCTACGGCGATCCCACGCAGTCCGACACCTACGTGAGCGAGTACGTCGACAACACCTTCCACCTCCAGCGCGACGAAGACACGCTCGCCTTCACGCTCGACACCACGGCGATCGACAGCGTGAACTGGAGCTACGACGAGACGATGGACACCTGGCCGCGCACGGCCACCTACTCGATGCAGCTCGACCCGCTGGTGCTCACCGCGAGCGACAACGACGACTACGGGAACTGGTGCGTCACGCCGTCGGAGACCTGGTACGACGATGGCGCCTCGGCCGTGGAGTACGGGACGCCCGGCCTGGAGAACGAGGATTGTATCTAGTTTTCTTTCTCGTCCTCGGCTGCGGGCCGGTCGACGAGAAGGAGAATTACGTCCCGGAGACCGACGCCGACGGCGACGGGGTGTCGCCCGACGAGGGAGACTGCGACGACGCCAACGCGGCGGTTTTTCCCGGTCAGCGGGAGACCTGGTACGACGGCGTCGACCAGGACTGTGACGGCAACGACGACGACCAGGACGGCGACGGCAGCGACGTGGCCGTCGACTGCGACGACCTCGACCCGCGGAGCTTCCGCGGCGGGGCGGAGGTGTGCGACGGTCGCGACAACGACTGCGACGGGGCAGTGGACGACAATCCGGCCGACGGCCTCGTGCTCTACACCGACACTGATCGCGACGGCCTCGGCGCCGGCGAGTCGCTGTGGGCCGCGTGCGAGCCCATCGACGGCACGACCGACGTGCTCGGCGACTGTGACGACCTCGACCCCCAGAGCTTCCCCGGCGGTAGCGAGGTGTGTGACGGTCGCGACAACGACTGCAATGGTGCCGTCGATGACCGGCCCTCCGACGGCACCGAGTACTACCCAGATCGCGACGGCGACGGCTACGGTGAGCTCGATGACGGTGAGCCGCGCTGCGCGCTCGACGCGGGCTGGGTGGAGAGCGGCAACGACTGCGACGACAACGACGCGCTGGTCTTCCCGGGGGCCGAGGAGCTCTGCGATCTCGAGGACAACGACTGCGACGGCGCCATCGACGGCGAGACGGTGGGCGACCGCACCTACTTCGCCGACCTCGATGCCGACGGCCATGGCGACCCGGAGACTTCGGCGGAGGCCTGCGGGATCCCGACGGGCTACAGCGAGCTGTCTGACGATTGTGACGATGGCGACGCGAGCCGGGCACCCTCGCTCGACGAGACTTGCGACGAGGTCGACAACGACTGCGACGACCTCGTTGACGACTCGCCGCTTGACGGGGCCATCTGGTACCCGGATGGCGATGCCGACGGCTTCGGCGACGCCGACGCCGGGGAGAGCGCCTGCGCCCAGCCCGAGGGCACCCTCGCCGACGGCAGTGACTGCGACGACGCCGACCCCGCCGTTTACCCTGGTACGACCGAGACCTGCGACGACCGCGACAACGACTGCGACGGCGCCACCGACGAGCCCGACGCGCTCGACGCGAGCACCTTCTATTACGACGCCGACGTCGATGGCTACGGCGTGGCCACGCCCACAACCCCCGCCTGCCGCGAACCCCGCGGCTACGCGCCCACCGCCGACGACTGCGACGACACGGACAGCACAGTGAATCCCGGGCGTGCAGAGCGTTGCGACGGTCGCGACAATGACTGTGACCTGAGCAGCGATGAGGAGGCAGTCGACGCGCCCACCTGGTATACCGACGGCGACGGCGACGGTCACGGCGCGGGCGAGGGGACGGAGGCCTGCGAGGGCGAGGCGGGCCAGACCCTCGACGGCGAGGATTGCGACGACGCCGACGGCGCGGTGTCACCCTCGGCGAGCGAGGCCGACAACGGTGCCGATGACGATTGCGACGTGCTGGTGGACGAGGACTTCGTCGTCGAGGGCGATCTCGTCGTGACCGAGATCGCCCGGCAACCCTACACCGGCGGCAGCGGCACGAGCACGAACTACTACGCGCAGTGGATCGAGGTCTACAACGTAAGCGCACGTGTGCTCGCCCTCGACGGCTGGTACCTCGGCGACATCGCTGGCAACGGCGCTTTCGTGCCCCCCGCGGCGGCGATCCGGGTCGAACCCGGCGCCCACGCGGTGCTGTGCTACGACGACTCGAGCTTCGCGACGCCCTCGGTGTGTGACTACACCTGGGCCGACAGTCTCTGGGGCGAGGGCTTCTACGACGCCACGCTCTACCTCGACCGCGACGACGACCTCGTGATGCTCTACGCCGGCACCGAGCGCATCGACGAGGTGCACTGGACCTACGACGACGCCAGCGGCTACTGGCCGCGCACGGCCACCTACTCGATGGAGCTCGGTGACAGCGCCTACGACAGCGCCCTCAACGACGACGAGAACTACTGGTGTATCGCCAGTAGTAGCGACGTGTGGAGCGACTCGTCGCTGGTGGGGCATCCCGACTACGGGACACCGGGGCTCGCAAACGGGGAGTGTCCGTGAGAGGCTGTCGGCGATAGGCCTTAGGCGGCAGGAGGGCGGCTGCGGGGCTTGGCCCTCGCATCCGCAGGTTACGACGTCGGCATGCTCATCGCGTCGCTCATGGCTTGCACCTCGCCACTCGATAGCGCCGCTGCCGAGACCGGCGGCACCGAAAGCGTCGATTCCGGGTCGCGCGACACGGGCGATTCCGCCGACACCGGCGACACCGGCACGGCGGGCTTCGCGTCGCCCGAGAGCGTGCTCCACGACGCCCAGGCCGACGTGTACCTCGTGTCCAACATCAACGGCGGCGCCACGGAAGTCGATGACAACGGCTTCATCTCCAAGCTGGCCCCAGACGGGACAGTGCTCGACCTGAAGTTCATCGACGGGGCCGACGCCGACGTCGAGCTGAACGCGCCGAAGGGAAGCTACATCGTCGGTGATTGGCTATGGGTGGCCGATATCGACACGATGCGCGTGTTCGACCGCGAGACCGGGGAGTCCCTGCGCACGTTCCCCGTCGAAGGCGCAACGTTTCTCAATGATGTCACCTTCTCCGGCGAGGACGGGGTGTTCGTGTCGGACTCCGCCGCCACGGGGAGGGACACGTCGATGTGGGCCGTCAACAGCGGCGGTGACACGTTCTTCCAGGCCAGCGGCGACGAACTCCCGAAGCCCAACGGGCTGTACTTCCAGTACCCCTCGATCTTCGCCCTGTCCGACGGCGAGCTGGTGGAGGTGCAACTCAACAGCGACATCGGCAGTCGCGAGGCGCTGCCGGCGGCGCAGCTCGACGGCCTCGTCAAGGACAACGACGGGAACTACATTGTTTCGAGCTGGGAAACGAGCACGCTTTACCGGCAGGGCCGTGCGGGCTGGGAGGTGCTCGCCGAGAACCTGACCTCGCCCGCCGACATCGGCTACGACGTGTCGCGCAACCAGCTCATGGTCCCGCTGTTCACCGAGAACGAGGTGGTGCTCCTTCCGCTGTGAGCGGCCGGGACCGATGCGCCGAGGGGCGACAAGGTGAGCGTTGTTGACGAAGAGCGACGGGATGGGACAGGCTGTGCGAGCCACCAGCCGTTCCACCGGGTAATGCGCGCGGAGGAGATCCCATGGGCCGTTCACCCACCACCCAGGCCAAGCGCCAGCGAGAATTGAACCTGAGCGAGCGCGCGCGCGACAAGGCCGCCCAGCGCGCTGAGCGCAAGCAGGAGAAGGCAAACCGCCCCCCGACCGACGGCGACCCCGATCTCATCGGCATCGTGGCCGGCCCGCAGCCCAACCCGCTCGACGACTGACGAAGCCGAACGCGCGGCGCGGCTTCGCCCATGGTCCTTGCCTTCCACAAGCCCTACGGCGTGCTCTGCCAGTTCACCCGCAACGAGCCCGGCCAGCGCACGCTGGCCGACTTCGGCTTCCCAGCGGAGGTGTACCCCGTGGGGCGGCTCGACCAGGACTCCGAGGGCCTGCTGTTGCTCTCCGACGAGCCTGGGTTCAACAACCGCCTGCTCCACCCGTCTACCGCCCACCCGCGCACCTACCGCGTCCAGGTCGACGGGACGCCCACGCCCGAGGCCCTCGAGCGGCTCCGTCGCGGCGGCCTCATCATCGACGGTCACCGCAGCCGACCCTGCCGCGTGCATGTGCCGGATCCGCAACCGGTGGTCCCGCCGAGAGAACCGCCCGTGCGTTTCCGCAAGTCCATCCCCACCACATGGATCGAGCTCACCCTCACCGAGGGCAAGAACCGGCAGGTGCGCCGCATGACCGCTGCGGTGGGCTTCCCCACGCTCCGACTTATCCGGGTGGTGATCGGCCGTCTCGAGGGCCAGGGCCTCGCCGAAGGTGCTTGGAAGCGGCTGACGCCGGAGGAGCTCGCCCTGGTGTGGGCGCGCTGAGCGGCCCGGCGCTCACCCCTCCGGCCGCTCTCGGCGCAACCGGAGGAGCAGGAACTTCACCCGGCGCTCGTCGCCTTTCGCCACGCCATACCAGGCCTCGGGGCGTGCCTCCGGCCACGCGGCGACGTCGAAAGACGGCGGCAGCTTCGCCCAGAGCTCCGGGAACCGGGTGGACGCCGCCCGGAGCGGCGCGAGCAAGGGCAGCTCGTCGACGGTGGTGCGCTGTCGCGACCACTCCACGCCCCAGGGCGGGTCGACGAAGAGGATCTCGCCCTCCAGGCGGGGCACGAGGGCAAGCGCGTCGCCGTGGTGGAAGCTGATCCGGTCGGCCACGCCGTAGAGGCGGGCGTTGTGGCGCGCATCCGCGAGCCGGCGAGCATCGGCCTCGATCGCGATCACGCGGCAGCCCGCGCGGGCGAAACCGATGCTGTTGCCGCCCGCCCCGCACCCGGCGTCGACCACGAAGCGCCCACCGGCTCGCTGACCGAGCGCCAGCGCGAGCGCCTCCGGGGTGAGCGAGTAGCGGCCTTCCTCGTCGAGGCGAGCGCCGGCGCGGCTGAAGCCGGGGCTCTTGTCGCGACGGCGCCGGGCATCGGTGGTGCGGGCCGCGCGGACGGCGGCCCGGGTGAGCGGAGGCGTGATGCTCACTTCCATCACGCTGCCACCGATGCCGATGCCCCGAAGCCGCGCGTCGAGGTCGGCGGCCGCGAATGTGCTGAGTGTCGCGTGCGCGGTCCGACCCTCGATCACCCAGTCGCCTGGACCGAGGAGCCGGCGCGGCTCGCACCATGGCGGCAACCCACGCACCCAGGCGAGGTGGGACACCACGCGCCTAGAAGTAGTACCGCCCGCCGAGCCCGCCGCGAGGTGCCAAGAGGCAGAAGCTCGAGTTGCTGCTGGTGCAGTATTCCACGGGAAAGACACCCATCCCGATGTGGATGAAGGCCTCGCACGGCGTGTCGTGCAGCTTCAGGTCGAGGCCGAGTCCCGCGCCCACACCGAAGCGGCCGGAGGTGACCCCGGGCAACAGGTACAGCCCGGTGTCGATGCCGGCGAGCCAGAAGAGGTCGAAGCGGCCGAACGGCTCGTCGCGCAGCGTGAAGATGTCCATCTCGAAGTCGACGCGGAGCTGTTGGAGCTTGCCGAAGTTGCCGAGCCCCGCGCTCACGCCGATGCTCGGCGACAGGAAGTACTTTCCGGTGGCGCCAAGGGCGCCGTTTCCGCTCTCCAGTCCGACGCCGATCTTGCGCTCGGTGCCGATCTCGGTGGCGTGGACGAGGGAAGCAGAGAGCGCGAGCGTCAGCATCGGTTCACCGTCCCCGCGCTTAGCGCGTCGGCAGCAGGGGCGCCTTGCCGCAGGTGCCACCTGCGTTAGCAGGGCTCGCCTCAGTTTCTTTCCCCCAGAGGTTCATCTCATGCGCAATCTCGCTATCGCCGCCGTGGCCTTCGCAGTTCTCTCCGGTTGTTCCTACAAGAACCACGCTGCCCCGGGCTTCGGCCCCAGCGGCTCTCGCTTCGCCAGCGTCGACTACTCGGTGCTCGGCGAGACCAGCGCCGAGGCCTGCGGCACCTACGTCTTCGGCATCGACTTCGGTCACCTCTTCGTCGACAAGGCCGGCGCGTCTGGCGGCGGCGCGGCCGACCCCCTCAGCGCCCTTCTCGGCGCCCTCATGGGCGGCAACCCCGAGGAGGCTCGTGCCCTCTACGAGGCCCTCGACAAGATGCCCGAGGCCACCCACCTGGCCGCCTACCGCAGCCACACCACCAGCGACGGCCTCACCGCCGGCAAGTTCGGCCCGCCGATCTTCGGCAAGCGCTGCTCCACGATCGTCGCGCACGGCGTGAAGATGGGCAAGGGCCCAGTTCCCAACGCGAACTAGCTACAAGAGCTCTTGCAAGACCGCCGTGGCGTAGCTGCCCGGCGGGAGCGACACGCGGACGACGAACCCGTCTTCCGCGTGTTCGATTTTTGCGTCGTCCAGCGTGATCCAGAGGGGACGGCGGCTGCCGGGGACGACGTGCGCCACGCGGTCGAGCGCACCCTCGGGCAGGCCCTCCTCGCGCAGGATCCCTTCCTCCAGCGCGAGCGCGGCGGCCCGGGGCCAGCGCATGCGCGCGCCGAAGAGCGGACCGGTGACGATGCCGTTCTCGACCAGGTCGCCTTCCAGCGCGGCCGCGCCCCGGTGATCGAGCACCCGGTTGAACAAGCGGGCCTGCCAGGCCGAGAGGGCGAAGCGAGAGCGCACCGGGTCGACCCGGCGCTCTCGCCCGAGCAGGATGCGACGACCCGCCTCGGGCGCGCCGTGGCTCACGCGCTGAGGGCCGAAGCGGTTGGGCACTCGAATCATGGTGGCGAGGCGACGCGTGGCCACGACTGGGCTTCCGCCCCGGATGCGCAGGACGAAGGTGTTGCCCTCGAGGTCGCCCGGGCGCAGCATGTACCGGGTGGTGCCGCGGTCGAGCAGCTCGGCGCCAACGAGTCGCGACACCGCGCGACCGCCTTCCACGGTAAAGCGCTGAGTGACCAGCGCCTCGCGGTCCTTGAGCCCGGCCCAGCTCACACACTCGGGCGGAACGCGCGCCTCGCGGGCGAGGTCGCGCGCCACGTCGACCGTGTCGCGACCGGCGCGCCGAAGGAGGTACCAGCGCACGCCCTTTCCGTGGAGGCAGGCGCTCGGGCGCTCCTCCACGACGAAGTCGGCCGGCTCGGCTTTCCAGGTGCCACCGGCACCAGGCCCAGGCCACCACCGGGGCAGGGAGGGATCACGCTGGTAGCCGCTAGCCATCGAGGTCTTGCTCCACGACCACCTTGCCGATCACTTCCCGGCGCTCCAGCATCGCGTGGGCGTCGCCCAATCGCGACATGGGACGAACGGCGTGCACGAGGGGACGAACCTGTCCCCGGGTGACGGCGGCCCAGGCAGCCAGCATGTCGCCGCTGGTCCCCATGGTGGAGCCAAGCACGTCGACTTGTTTGAAGAAGAGGGCGCGCAGGTTGAGCGGCACCTCGTGTCCTCCGGTGGCGCCGCAGCACACGAGCCGACCGCCCCATCGCAAGGCCTTCATCGACGCCGCCCATGTGGGCGTTCCGACGGTCTCCACCACCACGTCGACCTCGCGGACGCCCACCTTGTCGTAAGGCCAGGGCGTGGCGCCGATCGCCGCGATCGCCGCTCGTTTGGCCTCGTTGCTCGCGGTGGCGTGGACCTCGCAGCCGTGCGCCCGCGCCACCTGGATCGCCATCACGCCCACGCCGCTGGCGCCGGCTTGCACGAGCACCCGCTCGCCGCTCACGATGCGCGCTCGGGCGTGGAGCATGTGCCACGCCGTGAGCAAGGCCAGCGGAAGTGAGGCGGCGCCGGGGAGATCGAGCCCGTCGGGCACCGGCAGACACATCCAGCTCGGGACAACAAGCTCGGTGGCGCAGCCGCCATCCGCGCTCTCGCCGCGGATCTTGAAGTCGCGACAGTGGTTTTGGTGACCGCGGAGACAGGCCGTGCATTGTCCGCATCCCCACGACGGGTGGAGCACCACCGGCCGACCATCGACAATGCCGGCCACGTCGGAGCCTGGCACGCGCGGGAGGTGAAAGTCGTGCCCCGGCACTCCGCGGCGAACCCACACGTCGAGGTGGTTCAGCCCCACGTGCGTGACGGCCAGTCGCACCTCGCCTGGGCCGGCTTCGCGCCCGGGGAGCTCGCGCACGCCGAGCACCTCGGGACCGCCGTGGCGCTCGATGCGGATCGCCTTCATGCCAGGGCCGTACCCCGGTGGATTAGGATCGTCCCGTGCGCACCTCCGGCGGCCTCGGTCCCTTCGACCTCGTACGCCGCGTGCTCGCGGCGCGGCGGGGCGACGTGCGCGCCAAGGAGGATCTCTACCACCTCCGCGGCGTGTTCAGGTTCGTGGCCCTCTTCGCGGCAACCATCGGTTTGCCGGGGGCCCTGCTTGCCTACTACGGCATCCAGGGCATCAGCGCCCAACAGCAGGCGGGCGCCGCCCGGGTGGAACAGGACGCGGAGCTGGCCGCCGACGCGGTGGGCGTCCAGGTGGAGGCCGTTTTCCGCGCGTTCGAAGACGCAGCGCTCAACCGCCTGAAGTCGGGCCAGTCCTTGCACGCGGGCCTCGGTGAGATGAGCGACGCGCTGCGCGTGGTGTATCGATTCGACAAGGACGGGAGCCTCGCGGCCCCCTTCGTGCGCGACGAGGCCGAGGGTCCGGATCCCGAACGGTGGCGACTCTCGGAGTCCTGGCGCGCTGCGGCCACGGCCGAGGCAACGGGGGATTTCCGCAAGGCAGCAGGGCTTTACCGCGCCTTCGCCGAGCGGCAGAGCGACCCCCTCGCGCGCGGAGACGCTAGCTTCGCTGAGGCGAGGGCCCTCTTGCGGGCCGGCGAGACACGGTCGGCCGACGCGGCGTTGGCCACGGTGGAGCGTGCATGGTCGGCCGCCCGGTCGCCCGAGGGTTTTCGACTCGGCGACCTCGCCCGGCTGAAGCGGGCGGAGATCCTTCTTGCTCACGACTCGGTCGCGGGCGAGGCGGCGCTGCGCGCGCTCGCCGAGAGCCTTCTCGTCGAGGACTGGACGCTCGGGCAGGGGGGTGAGCCCGCCGTGGCGCGTCGCGCGCTCGACCTGGTGTCGAGCCTCGCACCGCGCGACGTGGTGGCTCGACTTCGTGGCCGCCTGGAAGAGCGGGCCGTGCAGCTCTACTGGGCGGGTGAGCTGCTCGACGAGCTCGACTCTCTCGGCGCGAAGGGTCGCCTATTGCGGCAGGAGCCGGGCACGTTCAGCTACCGGGCCACACCCAGCGCGCTGTGGGCCATGACCTGGACCGACACCGACCAGTACGTCTTCGCGCTCGAGCGAGACGCCCTGCTTGGCGAGCTGCGTCTGCTCGCGCTGCGATCGGTGGGCAACCGAGGCGACGTGGCGGTCGATATCATCGACGCCAGCGATGCCCCGCCTACCGACGTGCGCGTGCGGCGGCCCTTTGCCCGCGCGCCGAGCTGGTCGCTGGTCGCCTATGCCCGCAACCCGGTGGAGTTGAAGGCCCGCCAGAGTGACGAGGTCCGGCAGGCTATCGGCATCGTGGCGATCTCGGTGGCGATGATTGTCCTCGGCCTCCTGGTGAGCGCGCGCCTCGTGCGCCGCGAGCTCGATGCCGCGCGACTCAAGTCGGAATTTGCGGCCAACGTGTCGCACGAGCTCCGGTCGCCGATCACGCAAATCCGCCTGAAGGCCGAGGCGCTCCAGCTGGGGCTGGCAGAAACAAACGAACAGCGCTCACGGCACTACGACGTGATCGTTCGGGAGGCCGAGCGCCTGTCGCGCATGGTCGACAACATGCTCGACTTCGCTGCCATCGAACGGGGACAGAAACGGTACAACCTGCGCCCTGGCGACCTCGTCGTCACCGTGCAGAACGTGGTGGAGTCCGCGCGCGTGGCGATGGAGATGCGCGCCAAGACGATCGAGGAGAACTATCCGGAAGACCTCCCACCCGTGCGCCACGACGCCGACGCGGTGGCCCAGGTGCTGGTAAATCTGTTGTCCAACGCCGCGAAATACGGCGGTGAGGCTGGTTGGATCGGTGTGACCGTGCGCGCGGCCGCGAACGAGGTGCTGGTGGAGGTTTCCGACCGCGGCATCGGCATCGCACCTCAGGAACTTGCCGCTATCTTCGAACAATACTACCGCAGCTCCGACCCCAACGCCCGCCGCCAGAAGGGCACGGGTATCGGCCTCACCATCGTGAAGTACATCATGGAGGCGCACGGGGGTCGCGTCTCGTTACGGTCTACACTTGGCGTTGGCACCACCTTCACGTTGCACTTCCCCCAGGGAGATTGACCCATGGCCCGCATCTTGTTCGTCGAGGACGAAGAGGATCTTCTCACCTCCCTCGTGGCTTTCTTCACGCGTGAGGGCTTCGAGGTGTTCCACGCTCGGGGTGGCGACGCCGCCATCCAGACCGCTGGTCGAATGAAGCCCGACATCGCGGTGCTCGACATGATGCTCCACGAGGGCCCCGAGGGGCCCAACGGCAAGGACGGTTTCGAGGTGCTCCGCGCGCTGCGCGACCGCGGCTTCGACGGGCCAGTCATCTTCCTGACCGCGCGCACCCTGGAGCACGACAAGCTCCTCGCCTTCGACCTCGGCGCCGATGACTACATCACCAAGCCCGTCTCGCTCCTGGAGCTGCGCGCCCGCGTGCGCGCCGCGCTGAAGCGAGCCGGCGGCGGCAAGTCCGTCTACCGCTACGGGGGGGTGGAAGTGGATCTCGACAACTACGTGATCCGGCATGGCGACCAGGAGGCCGACCTGGAGCGCCTGTCCAATCGTGAACAGGAGCTTTTGAAGTACCTGATCGAGCACCGAGGCAAGGTGCTCCAGCGCGACGAGCTCTTGACGAGCATCTGGAAATACAGCGCCGGCGTGACGACGCGGACCGTCGACACCCACATCCTCAACGTGCGCAAGAAGCTGCGCGACGATGCCACGACGCCGAAGTTCATCGAGACGCTCCACGGCATCGGCTACAAGTTCATCGCCGCGGAGCACTGATGGCGGGGTCGGTGGCCCTGCTCGGTGCCGCCGGTTTGGCGTGGGCCGACGACCCCGCGCGTGACTGGGGCACACTCCACGACGCCTTGCTCGTGGAGGTGGCCGACGGCACGCCGGTGGTGGCCGAGGAGCTCTACCGGGAGTTGCTCGACGAGCGCAAGCCCAGCGATCCGCTCTACGGAACCATCGCCTACTGGCTCGGCCGCAACCGGGTGTTGGCTGGCGCCATCGACGACGGAACCGCCTTCGAGGCGCTCGGCGCCGCCGCCGCCGACCCGAGCCTCCGCCCGGCGGCCATCGCGCTCCTCGCGGCCGCCGATCTGCTCCGGCACGAGGTCCGCGCGCTCCCCGCGTCCTGGACCTTCGAGACGGGCACATTCCCTGCGGTCCGGGTGCGCGCGGGCGGAAAGGCCAAGGACCTCGGCGTGCGTCGCGATGCTGATCGCGTGGTGCTGGCGTGGACCACCACGGTGCGACCGGGCGAGCCCGACGGCCTGGCGCTGCGCCTCCAGGCCGGCTTGAAGCTCGAGGAGGTCCGGTTCTCGGCCCGCGCGGCCGACCAGGATGCCGTGCTTCGCGTCACGGCCCAGGACGACGATGGCGGCGCCTGGTTCTCGGAGGACATCGCCGTCTCCGCTGGCGCCTGGCGCGAAGTGTCGCTGCACCGCCCCGACTTTTCTCCCGGGCCGGAGGCGCGAGGCCCCGTCGAGCTGAGGCGCGTGGCCGGGCTGGTGATCGAGGACGTGTCGGGTGAGCGCGGCGCGGTGCGTGGCGAGCACACTCTCCTCCTGGACGACGTGCGGTTGCGCTGATGTTGCTGGTGCAGAAGTACGGGGGCTCGTCGGTGGCCGATGTGCCGCGCATCCGTCGCGTGGCCGCTCGCGTGGCGCGCGCCCGCCGGGCCGGACACGAGGTCGTGGTGGTGGTGTCGGCGATGGGCAACACCACCAACGAGCTGCTTGCCCTCGCGCGCGAAGTCAGCAAGGCCCCAGGTCGTCGCGAGCTCGATATGTTGATTTCAGTGGGAGAGCGTGTCGCGATGGCGCTCCTGGCGATGGCGCTCCACGAGGAGGGCGTCGCAGCGCGCAGCTTCACCGGGAGCCAGTCCGGCATCATCACCGACGGCGCCCATGCCAACGCCCGCGTGGTGGAGGTGCGGCCCGACCGTGTGCGCCAGGCGCTGGCGCAGGGCGAGGTGGCGATCGTGGCCGGCTTCCAGGGGGTGAGTCGCGACCGCGAGGTCACGACCCTCGGGCGCGGCGGTAGTGACACCACTGCGGTGGTGCTCGCGGCGGCGCTACGGGCCGACGAGTGCGAGATTTGCAGCGACGTCGATGGCGTCTGGAGTGCCGATCCTCGTGCTGTGCCCGAGGCGGTGAAGCTCGACACGCTCACCCTCGATGAGGCGCTCGCCATGGCCCGAAACGGCGCGAAGGTGCTCTACGAGGAGGCCGTCGCCTGGGCGCACCGGGAGGGCATCGTGATCCGGGCGTCCGCCACCGCGAATGACGGGGGCGGGACCGTGATTCGCCCCGGTGGCGGACCGCCGCGCATGGTGGCGGTCGTCAGCGACACCCAGCTCGGCTCGGCCCCTCTCGCGCTTTTGCCACGCCTCCCCGGTCCCTGCGTGCGTCGCGCCGATGAGCGGGGCCTGCTGGTCGACTTGCGCAACGTGCACGCGGCGATCCCGGGACTCGAGCCGGTCGCGACCGTGGCGGTGGTCGGTACCCGCGTCGGCACCGATCCGGCCATACTGAGCGCGGTGCTCGCTGCGGCCGAAGGGCGTCACGAGGGTTTCTGGGCGGGAGCCGACGAGGTGGTATTTCGTGTCAAATGTTCGGGCGCGGCGTCACTGGAAGGTCACCTCCACTTGGCCTTGCGGTCGACTTCCGGTATGAACGCGGCGCCATGATTCGCCAGTTCCTCAACCCGCCCAACTGGTTCTCCTCCGCCAGCCTCTTTTGCGGGCTGTACGCGATCTTCCTCGCCGGCCAGGGCAATGGCGACCCGAACGCGTTCTACCAGGCGGGCTTGTTCATCTTCTACGCCGGTCTTTTCGACGCGCTCGATGGCCGGGTGGCCCGGCTCTTCGGCACCGGCAGTGCGTTCGGGGTGCAGCTCGACTCGCTGATCGACATCATCAGCTTCGGCGTGGCCCCGGCCACCCTCGCCTACTTCTGGCGCCTGCACGAGCTCGGCGGCCTCGGCGTTTTCTCGGCCTTCTTCTTCATGCTCTGCGGCGCCTTCCGCCTCGCTCGTTTCAACATCATGAGCGACGGCAAGGTGCACACCTACGCGCCCGGCTCCACCATCACGATGTCGGGTGGCACGCTCGCGGCGATGATCATGTGGCAGGCCGGTGGCGGCGATGGCTACGAGATGAGCACGGCGACGCTGGCCGGGATCGCGCTCGCCATGTCGATCCTGATGGTGTCGAACGTCCCCTACCGCACGCTCAAGACGATGCGGAAGAACGTTCGCACCTTCGCGGGCATCACCGTCTTCGCCGGGGCCTTCATCTACGTGGGCGTGATGATGGACATCTCCACGGTGCTCGTGGCGATGGGCTCCATCTACGTGCTGAGCGGTCCGGTGGAAGCGGTGCTGGGCTTCCCCCTGCGACGCCGTCGCAAGCTGCGCGAGGCGGCGCAGGAAGAGAAATAGCTACTCGCCGGCGCTCTGGATCTCGCCGAGGAGCGAGAGGATCTCGTCGCAGGTCAGATTGTTGAGCACCGCCGTTTCGGCCTGGCACTCGGTGTCGGACTTGTCGGCGCTCGACAGGTCGTCGTTGCAGGAGTCGACCATGTCCTGTTTC
>SXON01000161.1 GCA_005778355.1 Pseudomonadota bacterium
CGCGGAGAGCAGAGCGTCCAGGCCCAGCAGGCGCGAGGCCTCGCGGAGCAGCAGCGCGCCCGTGTCCCCCGTGAGCGTCGTGGGCGATGCCACCACGCTCACCGAGCGGTTGTACGACGGCCCAAACAGCGTTACCCCGGCCTCACCCATCATCTCTCCCGGTGTTTCCGATCTTTACACCGGAGTTCTAGCAAGAACCTACGTAAACTGGGAGAAGAGCGTGGGTCTTTTTACGATGCGTGCATGGAGTGGGGTACCGCCTGGGCTGGCTCTTCATCAGGGTGCTCCGTTGTTGCACCCCGGAGCCTCACCCGGGCGCCCCGCCGGCGCCAGGGACGGGGTCCGCTGCGTGCTTACGTCGGGACCGCTTGACTCGCGACGCGCGGTGGCATTACGCTGGCGGCTCGTGGCAGACAACCTCCCCGATCTCGTCGAGGCAATGCTCGCGGCCTCGGGGGAAATCGCACCGCGGGAGGCCGTCGCGGCTGCGCTGCTTGGGCTCGTGCAGGCCGCCTGCGCCCAACTCGACGCGGAGCCGGGCCTCGCGGCCGAGGTGGAGAGCGAGGCCCTGCGCAAGCTCATGGGGCACGTGGATCGCGGTGGCCGGATCGAGTCGGTTGCCTACGTCAGGCGCACCGTGGCCAACTGCGCGTCGTCTGCGTTCCGCGCCCGCGCCATCCACCGGTCGCGGTTCGTCTTGCTGGGCGATGGCGACACCGAGGAGTTCGGCGCGTCCGAGCGCGACGACACCCCGGAACTCCGCCTGGCGGCGATTCGCCTCGCGATGGCCGGGGTCGACAGCGAGACGCGCGCCCTGTTGCTGGCGTCCACGGCGCACCGGGGACTCCAGCAGATTGTCGATGCCGACGTTGCCGACGACGTGGCGAGCGGCTTGCCGGGGGCTGGAACGCCCGCACACGCGCGAAAGGTCCGGGAACGCTGGGACAAGCGGTCACAGCGGGCGCGGGAGCGCCTGCGACACGCCGCGGTGGAAGTCGTGCGCGAGCGCATGCGCAGTGCGCTGTGGCTCGCGGGCGACGAGCTCGGCCTAGAGCGGGCTGCCGTGCTCGGCGTTGTCGTTCCCCTGTGCCTCGGTCGCCTGCCGCCGGTCGCCGTCGGCGAGCTGGTCGACGCGGTGTTTGCCCGCCTACTCGACCGCGACGGGGAGGCCGCCCTCGACCGGCGTGCCGAGGTGGACTGCCTCGTGCGGCGTGCCCTGGATGCCGCTTGTGACGAGCTCGCTGCGGAAGGGCGCGAGTAATGAGGGTTCTCCTGCTCTGGGACGTGGACTGCGTCCAGAATTCGATGATCGTGAATCTTGCCGGAGCGAGAGGCGTGCGGGAAGTGGTCGTGGTGGCCGTCCTGTCCACTCGCACGGCCCGCGGGCGAAAGTGGGGGGAGCTGAAGTCGCTCGGCGACACCGTCGCCCACGCGCTCCTCCTCGGCGGCGCGGTCCCCCACGCCGGCCTGCCGTTCCGGACGCTCTACGAGTGGGCACTCTCCCTGCACTCGCCGGAGGGTTCTGACGCGCTGCTGGAGAGATTGCTTGCCGCGAGCCCGGTGCAGTCGGGTGCTGGCGACTTCGACGGCGTCGCGCTGGCGACGACCGACACGGGTCTGGATCAGGCGGTCGCCAACGTCCTCGCGCACGCAGGCTTGGTGCGCGTCTGCACCGGCACATTGAGCCGACCGGGCTCAGCCTTCGCTGGGTCTTGGCGGCGACGGCACTACTCGCCGAGCCATGCACCCGCGTCGCGGACGGGCGCGGTCGACCCTCACGCACAGGTCCTCGACGCCCGGGAGGCTGCCCGCCGGTCGGCCCAGCCGGGGCAGTTTCCCACGGTCTTGCCGCATCCTTTCGGGACCAAGCTGGGTCAAGGCGACCTCGCGGCGGCGGCCTGCGGTCTCGAAATGGAGTTGCCCCGTCTGACTCAGTACGCCGCCACGTTGAGCAGCCTAGGTGGCATCGCGCGCCTGCACCCCGCGGCCAGCCAGCCCACCGGCGTGGAGAACCTCGGCACGCGGTTCCTGGTGGAGGCTGGGCGGGGCATCGAGGTGATCGAGCCCGATGTGGTGGCGCGTCCAGGCTCGACGACCCTGGCGGCCTCGGAGCTTGGAAATGGCGCCGTGCGGCTGGTGGACGCCGGTCTCACGGCGCGATGTCACCTCCCGGTGTCGGTCATGCCCGAGGTGATCGAGGACTACGTGTCGCAGGGCGGGTTGTGCCGCGTGGTCGAAGACGCGGTGGTGCGCACCTCGCGGATGTCCACGGGCGCGCCGGTGCCAGTCCGGCTCCGCCATCTCCTCCGCCACGGCGCCGGGGCCGTGCAGGCCGAGGTGCAGCGCGCATGGCAGGCACAGGTTTCGGCGTGGTGGTTCGAAGGCGAGGTCGTGCGGGGACAGTGGTCGACCGAGGCCGCGACGGGCGACGCGAAGCCATGGATGCCCTGGCCCGGGGGTGGCTTCGACGTCGTCGTGCACGCCGTCGCCGAGGTGGTCGCGGGCGTGAGAGAGTGGCGCCTCGACCTGCTCGCGCCGCTGTGGCCGTCGGGGGACGTCGAGGTCGTCGTGCCCACCGACGCGCCCTCCGGTGCCGTCTTCGCCGCCGACCTCGCCGATGGGTCCGAGTTCCCCGTGGCTGTGCTCGCCGTAGATGCCGCGTACCCGCGAAATGGCGTTTCCTACGCGGCCGGTTCACGGTTGCGTTGCGCGCGCCTCGGTGAGGTCGACCCCGGTCATCCACTGGTCCGGTTGCCGCTCCTGGTGCCCGTCGAAGTGCTCCACGCGGCGCAGATGTCCGATCTAGGAACGCCAGAGGTCTCCAGTGCGTGACCCCATGCCCAATGCCTACCCGCCACTCGCCGACCTCCTCGAAGCCTTCCCGGCGCTCCTCAGCGATCCGGGCGGCGTGCTGATGGCGCTCGCGTCGGTGGGCGTGCACGGCGTCGATGCTCTACCGCCTGATGCTCGCGCCGCGCTCGAGTCATCGCTGCGTACTGTTTCAGATGTCGATCTCGCGCACTGGTGCGCGCGACGCGTTCGCTCATCCAGCGCCACCGGAGGTCTCGAGGCCATCGAGCGGATCGACGTGGCCGCGCGCGGCCTGCAATCAATCGGCCAGGGGTCTAGCCCGTGGAGCACTCGCCTCGCGAGCGAACTCGGCCGAGCAGTACAGGCGTTGGATGAGCGTAGCTTCGATCTCGAAGAAAGGCGAGTTGCTGCCGAGCGAGCAGCCGTGCTGCCCGCCGGCGTGCAGCCCTGGTCCGCGATCTTGCGCGCTGGTCCCCGGGTAGGGGCGGGCGACGTGGGACGGTGGCTCCAGGGCAGGGTCGCCCCGGCTGACGATGCCGCGCTGCGCGCTGCCGTGCGCGCCGATCCCGAGGTGCGCGACGCGTATCGCAGGGCGGTCCAGCTAGTGGCCGCCTCGCTCGAGCTCCGGCGGTTCGACGGCCCGTGGGGCGAGCTTGCCATGGAGGCGAATGCCAGCACTCACCCCGGCGGTGGGCCACGCGTCCCGCTCCCGCACCTCGACTGCGATGCGTTCGCCCAGCCCCGCTGGGTGGCGGGGGCTCCGGCGTGGGTCGCACCTGCGCCCGTGATCTCGCGGTGGCACGGCGCCATCGCTTGCTGGGGCGACGACGTGCTCGGCGAGGTGGTGACCCGCGTCGTCGTGCGGCGAGCGTCGGACACCGAACTCGGCTGGGCCGCCGTATCACTCCTCCGCGCAGCCGACCCCCGTCTCGACCCCGCGACGGTGGCGCGGGAGTTCGGGGTAGGCGGCCTATTCTTCACCCCGCTGGAGGCGGCTACCGCTCTGGTCGCGGGCGACGCGCGGCGCCTGCCGGCCGTCGCGGCGGCCCGCTCGGCCGACGTCGATGACCCCCCCGCCACACGCCGTTCACGGCGGGTTCCCGACATCCTCGCGGCGGGACGGCGCGACGCGGACGAGAGCGAGTACGCCGAGCTCGCGTCTCGCGTCCTCGTCGCGGTGATCGCTCGCGTTGCCCTGCAGCGTTGCGCACCGGACGCGCCCGCCGTGCTCGCGGCGGACGAGGCCTGCGCCGCTTTCGGCCCCGCCACGCAGTGGATCGACGAGCGACGCTACCGAGACTACACCGACGACGTCGAGTTCCCCGCCGGTTGCTGGGCGGGTCACAGGCGACGACTCGACGCCTGGCTACCCGATGCCTGGGTAACGGGCCGACTCGAGTCCGCGGCCTCGCTCGTCCGGGCAAGTGCAGTTTCGCCGGCGAGGCCTGTCATCGCCTTTGCCGACGCAGGGGTGCCCAGTGGGGCGGTGGAGGTACCGGTGTTGCTGGCGAACGGCTCGGCGGGCGCCATCGTCGACATGACTATCGCGACAGGAGACGGGTACTTCCTCTCCTCCGACATCTCCCGGGCGGGATTCGGTGCCGTCGCGTGCGCGGCGTTCGAGCGTGCCTGGGAGGCCGCGAGCGACCTCTGCGGTGGCGCCCCGCGGCCCTTGCACGAGCACACGATTCGCTTCCGCGAGCGCCCCCTGTGTGGACGCACTGATCACGTCGATGGCGCGTCGTTGGCATTGCCAGCGGCCCTCGGTTTCGTGGCCCTCTGGCGCGGCCACTCGGACACCGCGCTCCCGGTGCACGCCACTGGCGACCTCGTGAAGCGAGGGGGGAGCTGGGTGATCGGTCCCGTCGGGGGCCTGCTGGAAAAGCGGCGAGCCTCGGCGCGATCACGCGATCAGGTCCGCGCTCGCGTGTTCGGTGTTGAAGCGGGTGACGCGTCGCAGCCGGGGCCGTGGACGCTCCAGGGACTCATCGGCGCGCTGGGACTCGACGAGGGCGAGGTGGGCGCCCGTGCCTTTCGCGACCGGAAGTCCGCCATCGACGAGATCGAGGCCGGGGTGGACGGGGTGAAGCGAAGCCAGCCGCTCCCTGGGATGGGGCAAGGCCCCGGCGGCTTGGCGTGGCGCCTTACCGCGCTCCGGCTCCGACATGCCGCGCGATTCCTCGCCGGCCAGGTCACTGACGGCACCTCCGCCAACGCCATCGCGAGGGCACATGTCTTCGCCCGACTCGCCTCCGCCTATGCTCACGACCACGAGCCCCACGACGGTGACGAACGCGTGCAGGAGGCCGAGCTACGAGACGCCGTGGCTGCCATCGCATCGCCGGAAGACCGGTCCGAGGTGCAACGGTGGATCGAGCTCCTCGAGTTGAACAGCTGCATCCGCCTCGACCGTTGGACCGAGGGCGCTGACCTCGCCCGGCGCCTGTCCGCCGGAGTCGGCACTGCGCTCACGGTGGTGGAGTGCCGCCTCCTGGGAACGGTCGCGCGATTCTGGACCCATGCCCAGGTCGGTCGCGACCTTGCCGAGGCGATTCGTCTCCACCGCGCGGTGATCCAGAGCTTCGCGCGTGTCGATAGCGCCGAGGTGCCGCGGTCGCGCATCTACCTGGCCCAGGCCTTGCTCCTCGCTGGCGAGCTGTCCGAGGCCGACGCGGAACTTTGCCAGGCCTTTCGCGAGCTCTCAGCCCCGGTTGACGTCACCTACGCCGAGTCGACGCTGCTGTTCTGGTGGTATGCGCGTGCCCGCGTCGACCTGGCGCGGGGGCAGCTCGACGCCGCCGAGCGCGCCCTGGACGAGGCGGATTCGCGGGCTGCCAACTGGGGCGACTTCCTGGCTCGCGGGCTCGCGCGCGTCCGGGCGCAGGTGGCACGGGCGCGCGGCCGCTCGGGGGAGGCAGACCGCCTTGCTGCCGCCGTCCGGGTCCGAGAGACCGATCCGCCCTACCTGGCCCGAATCGTTGCCGAGGCGGCGGGTGCGCCCCTGCCCGGTGCGATGCCCGAGGCCTTCTAGGTGCGCGCGTGACATGGCTCCTCAACGCATTCTCGCTCTCGATGCTTGGTGAGCGCGACAGCGCTCGGATGGATGTGCAACGCCTGACGCTCGACGAGGTTCGGGCGCGGTGCGGCGGCGCCGAGTCGGCCGTCGGGCATCCGGACACCGCCGCGATCTTCTCGAGGTTACTCGGCCGGGAGGTTGAGCACGCGCGTCGGCACGTGGTGTTGGCGCCGGGCGACGCGGTGATCGTCGGCCAATATGCCGGACCGCGTCTCCCCGAGGGCGCCACCTCGCTGCCCGAGGGCGGACGTTTCAGCTGGTTTCTGGTCACAGTCATCTGAACTCGCGTCGACACGGAGGTCGGACATGAAAACTCTACATTGGTTCTTCTCGTTGGGAACGAGCCCGCGTCCCGCGAACTACGTGCTTCACTCGTCGATGGAGCGCTTCGCCTCGCGGTTTTCGAGCATCGCCGAGCGCTACCCGGCCGCCCCACTCGCCGGTGACGCGCAGCCACGGGCTGCTCAATCGGCCACGGTCGCGCTGACTTGGCTGCTCGGTCCGCCGGTTGGCGTCGATGTCCGATTCCACTGCCTCGGCACGCGCGAACTTGAGGGCCCGCTGTTCGAGAGCGCCATCGAACAAGCGGCGGCGTGGGCCCGCCCCGGCCTGCGACGTGAAGGCGCGCTCAGGCCACTGGGGGCACGGACGCCCGACACGGTCAACGAGATCGTCAAGCACGCGCTTGACGTCGTCGCCGAAGGTGACGCGGTGTTCATCGACACGACCGGGGGCCTCCGGCCTTTTGCGCTGGGTCTCACCCTGATGCAGCCGGTGCTGCGGGCGCTCAGGCCGACGGTCGAACTCTGGGGGGCGGCCTACGCGGAGCTCGGTGGATGGCCGGAAGGCGAGGTGCCCACCGGGGTGGCGCTGTCCCCGGTCTATGACCACACCGAGTTCCTCGATCTGCCGTCGTGGGCGAGCGCCGCCGATGACCTTCGCTCACGTCGCGACGCGGCGGCCCTGGCACGCCTGCTGGAGGCGTCGTACGACGGGACGTTCACCGGCCACTTGCCTGCCACTCTCGCCAAGCTCGCCTTCGCCCTGGACCTCGGGTGGCCCAGCGACATGGTCGAGCCGCTGAAGGCCCTGGCGCCCGCGCTGGTAGGCACAGCGTCAGCCAGCACGCCGGGGCAAGGCGCCGTGATCGACCTCGCGTCGGGGGTTTTCGCCGCCCTCGCTGCCGAGGCGAGCGGTCTCGACGCCGATCGGCTCGACCGGGCGCGGCTGGCCTTCGAGTTCCGCGTGTGCCGGTCCATGCTGGAGGGTGGTCGAACCGGGGATGCCATTCGCGTCGCCCGGGAGACGATGGTCAACGCGGCGGTGCTGGCGCGCGACGGTGGGGCGTCCGTTCCGTCCACCCACTGGCGCGACGCGTTGGTGCGGCGCGAGGCAGAAGGGGCGCTCTTCCGCACCCGCGGCGCGGTCAACGCGGCGTGGACGACGGTGTGCGAGCTACGAAACGCCGCGTCACACTGCAAGACCGTCGATCGGAACGCGGAGGGCGCGGCGCGCCTCGCCTCGCCCGACGCTGTACCCGGAGCTGTCGAGGCTGCCGCCGCTTGCGTAGGCGAATGGGAGCAGTTCGTCCGCTTCGTGTGCGCCTCGCCGAAGTCGGACGTCCCGGTGTTCATTTCGCCGGCGCTGCCAAGTGGCGCGGCCCACCGGGCCGCCGCGTCGCTCGGTGGCAAGGCTTTGCCGACCGAGGTGAGACCGGCTGGCCGCCGAGGGAAACACTGGGCCGCCGGGCAAGCCAAGCGCGCGATCGGCTGCCCGGACGCCATCCTCGCGCTCCCCGAGCAACCTGGCGACGCGGTGATGCTCGCTGCCGCGCTCGCGGAGCTCGGCGTGAACCCGTGGTGGCTCCACGGGGATTCACTCGTGCCGGCCTTCCCGGGGCGGGAGGCGATCTTGCTCGGGTGAGCTCGGCCTGGCCCTACCTTCCCCCCACCCAGCCTTCAATCTCCTTGAACCAGGGCTTCTCCTTGTCGCCTTTGCGGAACTTGACCACCTGCGCGAGGATGGCCTCGGCGAGGCGCTTCTTCAGAGGGTTGTCGTCTGGGAGGCGCCGCCAGTCGGCCACGTAGGCCTGCATCTGCGCGGGGAGCTGGGCGGGAGGCAGGGCGAGGAACCGGGCGACGATGTCAGGTGCGGCGATGGCTGCGCCGACGGGGGGCGGAGGCGCCGACGCGCGCGCCTGCGCCGAGGGGGTAGCGGCCGCGACCTTGGACACAGTCCCGGCGCTGGACCCGGCCGAGAAAGGACGCGGCGGTCCCTGCAGGGCAGCCATGCCTCGCCACGTGCTCGCCCCCGCCGCAGCGAGCGCGAGGCCCTGGCGCTTTCCCTCGTTGAACTCGTTGCCTTCGGTGGCGTCGATCCGCATGTGCCTCAGGTCACGCTCGTCGGCCACGGGGGTGGCGATCGCCACCAGCTCGTGAAGCTGGCGCGAGCAGGCCCAGCCCCCGGGAACGGACGTACACTGCGCCTCCATCCAGGCCGCGAAGGCCCGGCGAGCGTCGTCGAGGGCGTAGGGCGCGCCGCCGACCACCCGGGTCGCCGAGCTCGACGCGGCGAGCTCGAACGTGACATTGCCGAAGCCGAGTGCGCGCGCCAGCCCTAGCTGGTGCCGGCACTCTGCACGTTGCCCGTAGTCGAGCGCCCACAGGAGGGCCCCGAGCTCGACGGGTCGGAGATTGTGGAAGCGCACCTTTCCCGCGAACTCGGCGCCCTCGCGGAGCGGCGTGAAGTGGGTGAACACCTTGTCGGACACCGAGCGACCTCCCCCTGCCCTCGGCGGGTCGGGAATGGCGACCCGGTTGCGCGCAGCGTACCGCTTCCAACCGCGAATGCGCACGCCGTCGTCCATCATCGTGGCGTAGCTAGGACTGCCGCCGCCGAGGCGCGATGGCGTGGCGCCCGGGCCCCGGTCGCCGGCCTGTTCAATGTAGTTGGGGTAATAGCTAGCCTTGGGGGACCCCAAGACCACGCGTTGTGGTTCACCCGGTTGTGCTCTGTTCGCGGTGAACAGGCCCACGCTCACCCGGCCGCGAAGGCCGCCCTCCGACTCGCCGGCGGCATCGCCGGCGGCTTCGCTCTCGCCACGCTTGCCTTCGCGCTGCGGCAGATAGCCGAACATCACCTCGGCGAGATCGGGACGCCGCCCCGTCTTGAATGCCTCGGGCTGCATTGTCTTCACGGCGGAGTGCGTGCTGTGCCGGTACGCGAGGCGAAACATCATCGCAAGGCCGATTGCGCGAACGTCCGTGCCCTCCACCAGGAAGAACACCGGGAGGTTCGCGCCCCGTTCGAGATGCGACCACCAGTGGCGGAGCTCCTCGTTCAGGGTGTCAACGAGCCGGTGTTGCTCACCGGCATCGCTGTGCACGTCCTTGAAGTCCTGCCACACGGCGCCGCTCACGTGAATCTCGGGCCCGGCCTTGTCGAGGAAGACGAAGTCGTGGTGCTTCGGGTGGCCACTCCCACCTCTTTTCACCGGCATGCTCGGGTCCCAGCGCGATGGTTGCCCCGTGAACACCAGCGTTCCCGGCCTGCCGGTCTTGGAGCTCCCCCGGGGCCCAAGCCGTGAGACCACGCCAAATCGCGACGGCGAAGATGGCAGGGGATCGCGCAGCGGGTCGACCAGCACATCGACATCACGACTCTGGAGCGGCCACGACGTGTACTTGTTCACCGCCGACTGCTTGTCGCCCGGTCGCCAGCTGGGTGCCAGCGCCATGAGCAGGTTGTAGTTCACCTTCGCGTAGTCCACGGGTTGAATCACCACGCCGATCCCCTTCACCGGGTCCGCCGCGCGCAGCCAGCCGGCCGCCACACGAGGCAGGGGCTCGTTCTTGCCCCGTTTGGACTGCATGATCGTGGCCATGTGGCGAACGTACAGGTTCTGGTTGTGGAGGTCGCGCACCGCGTATTTCCGGTCGGTCAACCGCGACAGCCACCCGAAGGAGGCAATCTCGACAACGTTCCTGAGGCAGCCCTTGACGCTTGTCCCCGGGATGGCGTACTGCCCGGGCGCCACCTGGAAGAACTCGGCCTTCCTCTCCCCTCCTGCGCGCACGAACACGGGGGTATGGGCTCTGAGACGCACGTCGAGCGTGCCCGAGAGCCCATCCTCGAAGGGGACGTCGATCGAGGCCGAGTCCGCCCAGTCGGGCAGCGCCACGGTGGCCGCCATGGGCACGAAGTTGTACGGAGCGCGAATCTTGTCCATTATTTCTCCCCCTGCAGGAGTCGTTGGCCCACGAGCACCGCACCGGTCGCGTCCGCGCGCCAGTAAACGGCGTGGCGCCACGCACCCGAACCCTCCGCCGCGAGACTGGAGACATCCAGGCGGAAGTGTGTCTCCCCCGGGTGCTCCGTCACGCGCCAGGCGCGAAGCTGCTCGCCATCGCGGCGCAGCGTGACGGACGAGGTCGCGGAGGTTGCGAACTCGGCCGCGAGGATTTCCTGCTCCTCCACGTGGCTCGCTCCCGGCAACGACCGGGCCTCCCTGGGCGTGGAAACCCAGCCGACGCTCGCGGTCCGCAGCTCGACGACGGCTGACTGGACCGGCGTGATGGGCTCGAACGTCACGGCGCACGTGCGCCCCGAGCTGGGGCCGTCGAGCGTCGCGGCATAGGCCGACGCGAAGGAATCTCCGAACTTACTCATTTGCCCTCCTCGACCCAACGATCGAGCGCGCCGTCGTCCTGGAGAATGCCAGCGAAGAAGCCATGCCCCCGGTTCTGCGCGGCGCCCAGGGCCAGGCGCTCGGCGAGCAGATCGTGCAAGGCGGCGCGGAACGCCGCTCTGGCTGTGGGTTCGATGACTCCTCCCCGACGATCGATGTGAATGGTCAGGGTCATCAACTCGCCGCCACGAAGTGGAGTCTCGTCGAACAGCGCGCCGTCGACGGGGCCCTGGGTGAAGCGGTCGATCGACACGTGGTCGAGGCGACCGTGTGAGGACTTGGTCACTGTGAATTCCTCGACGAACACGCGGCCCGGACGCCCCTCGTCACCCTTCTTGATTGCCCCGAATAGCTCCTCGACTTCGGCGGGAATGCCGGGCTCAGCCGCGTGGCGTGTACCGGCCACCCACCGTCCCCGCTCAGCCCCTGGAATCGCTGCTTGTAGAGCACGAAAGTGAAATGCCGTGCGATGCCGCAAGGCACCCTTGACGGCTGACGCCACGAACACGTACTCCTCCTCCCCCTCGGGCGTCATGCTGCCCTGCTGGAGGGACCCGGCGCCGGTCCACCGCACCCGCGTCTCGCTGTAAGGGATGCCCTGCACCTGCTTCTGCTCGGCGCCGGTGCCCTTCCTGTGCTCGGGTCGCGTGGCCGTGCCACCTCCGAAGTACCAGAAATCGGCCGGCTTGAGCGCGGCGCGCACGGTGAGCAGCGGTTCAGGTGATACCATGACTTTTTCGTTGTCGTCTGCCAGAAGGCCCGGGGGGAGCGGCAAAGCCAGGTCGACCGGCAGTCGGCTGATCCGCTCCCGGTCCGCCGGCGATGCGAGGTTGAACCGCCCCCGAAGGACACGCGTGACCACAAACCGCCCGTGGCCTCGGCGGGTGCGTCCACCGAGTACCACGCCGCCGCCGCGGAGGAGGGCAAGGAGGTGGTCGAGGAGGGCGTCTGCGGACTTCTCGCTCGATTCCGCCGCCAGCGGCTCGTGCACCTTGAGTTCGAAGGTGAAACGCGCGCCAGCGGGCACCAGCGTCTCGTCAAACTTTTCCCGGCCGGCGACGACGCCCCGGGGACCGAGGTGGACGTGGTCGCGGGTCACCCCCCGCACCATCGCCCGCATGACCGGGTCGTTGCCGGCGCTGGCGGAAAACGCCGCCGGCCTGTCGTCGGCGCCGTGTACATGGGCCCACGACACCTCCACGCGGGATGCCTCGCCCGTCGCGCCGCGCTGGAAGCCGAACCACGCGTCAGCCTGCCGAGGCGGGAGCGCGCTCCTCAGCACGCCGGCGATCGAGGTTCCTGGAATCGCCGGCTTGCCCCCGGCGTCGGTGACGAAGGGGCAATCGAGCGCGCCCTCCGCGTCGCCCTTGCCAACGCCCACTGGGGTCAGAAACGTGAGCGTCACTCGCGCCAGCGTGAATTGTTGTCCGCGCGGAATCATCGGACACCTCCACCACGGGCTTGTCGTGCTGCAGCCTCGTTTTCTGCCAGGGTCCGGGCCGCGATGGTGAGCGCGGTGAGTGACCGCTCCGCGTCGCCGGTCGGCACGAGCGCCAGGAGCTGTCGCCAGAGCGGCCCCCCGTCCGAGCCGCCGAGCGGCCGCGCGGGCTGCTGTCCCCACGAGGCCTCGAGTTTGCGCACACCTGTGGTGGCGAAGCGCTGGAATGACTGCTGGAAGTGCGCGAGGTCGGTCCCCGAGGCGGCGGCGAGGCGTCCCAGTTCCCGCCACTGCGACGGGGCGAGTTGGGCGCCGCTGTCTTCGACAGCCCTCACGATCGTCCCGGCGAGTTGGGCAGCGGCGCGTGCTCGTGGCAGCGCCGCCAACCGCGACCTCAGCGCGCCCGTGATGTGCTCGGACGGAAAGGGCGCCTCGTCGCTGGGGGGCTCGCGCTCGGGCTCGGACTCCTCCCAGCGGAGCGACTCGCTGGCAAGCCAGGCCGGGTTGACCTCCACGCGGCCCCAGCCGGCGGAGCGGTGGTCACCAAGGCCCGTCGCGACTGCAGCGCGCAAGCCTGCTGCGTCGTCGGACTTCGCCTCGTACGCGAGTACCGACCCCGCCACTAGGAACTGGCGCTCAGGATCCCAGCTGCCGTGGCGCACGAAGCTCACCCGCCGCGACCGGACGAATGTGCCTGGCTCCACTCGGCCGCCGAGCCACCGGTCCAGCCCCAGGTCGCGAGCCGAGGGGGCGAGAGCGGGCTGTCCGCTGTCGCAACCTCGCACCTCCAGGTTCGAGGCGCAGAAGAGCAGCACCGTGTCGCCCTTGGACCAGGATGAACCGCGTGCCGCCTCGTCACTGTCCCTGAACTCCAGAACCACTTCGCCCAGCTCCGCGTTCCGGCTTCGCCCCAGGCGCGCCGTGGAGCCGAGGGCCTCGCGAACGCGATAGAGGAGGGCTGCGTCGTCTGCATCGATTCGGGCCAGGAAGCTCTGACCGGCCCGCAGCGCGTCAATGCCGTAGAGGTGGTGGTCAAGCCCACGCCCCGCCGTGCCCATCGCCGTGCGCAGGGAGTATTCCCGGCGCGTTCGAATCGGGGTGAGTGACGAGCGTGCTGCGTCGAAGTACACGAAACTGCCGACGTCGAGCGGCTTCTCCTGCGCATCGCCTCCCTGCCTGGCAAGTGGCGTTCGGGCGCGGTTGGTTAGCACCCGGTCGCCGTCGCTCGGCCATTCCTTGGGCTTGTGCACGCACAGCGGGGCGGCGAGGGTCGCACGCCACGGTCCGGCCTCCGGGGTTCCGTCACCAAAGCGGACCGCCCCCAGGTGGAAGACGCTTCGCGCCAGGCCGTGGCGTTCGAAGTCGTCGTACCTCGCGGCGGCCGCGCCGAGTAGCGCGCTGCCGGGGACGTAGCTGAGGCTGCGGCCGCCACCGAGGCTGGCCGCGCGCTCCGGGAACGACGCATCCGAGAGGAGGGTGATGCGGCAAAGCAGCGAGTTCATACGAGGTACTCCAGCGTGCAGCGACCGAGGCCCCTCGCCCGATGCGCGCCCGCGGCGCGGACGAGGGGGAAGGCCGAGGCAAGGCGGTCAAGGTGATCGGGCGCCCCGGTCACCGTCGAGTGAAGCGAGATGGGCAGGGCCACCTCGATGCTGCGGAGGGTCTTGTCGCGGGCCACGCCGTCCGCATCGATGGCAGTGCTCGACAGGCGCTCGAAGAAAGCAGCGCCCGCCGATCGGTGGCTGGCGCCCCAGCGCTCGCACGCGGCGCGCTCCTCCGGGAGGCCGACGCGAGCCGATCCTAGTTGAATCGCTCCTGGCGTACTCTGGAAGCGCCCATCTGTGAGCGCGCGTTCGACTGCCTCCTCCGAGGCTTTCCCCGTGCTGGAGGCCTCCACGCGAACGCGCAGGTCGCTCCCCAGCAACGCCGCGATCTCCGGCGGTTCGGCGCCGGCTAGCACCAGCCCCTCCCGCAGCAAGCCCTTCAGGGCCCGCCCGGGGAAGCATGGCAGGCCGCCGGCTGTACGCAGGCACACCGCGTCGAGATCGGCCCCTTGGCCTCGGCCCGTTCCGGCGTGCCAGTAGCTGAGGAACGTGAGTCGGAGCGTGCGGGATGTCATGCTTCTTCTCCGGCTCGAAGGAGCGAACTGAGCGCCAGGGCGTCGCCGACGGGCGTGACCGTCTGGCGCCTGCCGTTCTCGCCGTGGTTGTTCGTCCCCCAGGGGCCCGGTGCGTCGGGCGTGCACCCCCACGGGGATAGGGCGGCGGTGAAGCGGTCCCAGTCGTCCTTTTGCCGCCCAGACACCACGGTGCGCCAGCGTTTCCAGCGGTCACGCGCCGCTGCGGCGTCGGTCATCGCGAGGCGCAACCACCCGCGGGCCGCGCCGCGAGGTTGGAGCGCGAGCGCCGACCGCAGCTCATCTAGCTGGGCCGTCGAGACCCAGCCCGGGGGCACGGAACTGCCGGCCGCGTATGGGCCGCCCGAGAGCGCCCCGGGCTCGCCGCTCGCGCTCCGGAGCTCGTCGTTCTTGATCTCGCGCCAGTCGCCCACAAGGGAGGTGGTGACACGGTGAAAGAGCAGCGGCGAGACAGCCCGGCCGCGAGCCGGAGCCTTCGCGGCAGCGCACAGGCCCTCCGCGAGCTCGTAGGCGTCGCGGAACGGCCAGTGGCGCTTGACGAGGGCAATGCCGATGCCGGCGTGTAGGCCGCCGCCGCCGAGCGCGTCGCCGCAGGAGGCGGTGAGTCGCTCGAACTCGGAGGCCCACACATGGGCGAACGGGATGGCGTCTTCGGCGGCGCAGAGAAGGGTCAGGTCGTCGCCGCCGAGCACGACCACCCGGGCGGGAATCACGTTTCGACCGTCGGCGCCGGGCCGGGCTGCGGGTACGAAGACCGCCCGGATGGCGGTGGCGGTGGCCTGCTCGGTCGCCCCGCGCAGCGCGGACGAGAAACGGCGGTTGCGCTCGAAGGTCGTGCAGGCGTCCTTGATTCGATTGCCGACCCCGGTGCCGTCGGCGTGCAGCACCGCCACGTAGCCGTCGCCCAGTTGGTCGTGGTCGGTGACGAACTCGGTCCCGCCGAGGCCGAGTCGCTGGGCCAGGGCCCGATCACCCGCGCGCTGGAATTCGCGCAGCTTTGCGTCCATCGCGGCGTCGAGCAGCGTGGCGCCGTGGCGACGGACGGCGGGCAGGCCGGTCTGGGCGCTCCGGACGGCGAGCGGGCCCGCCTCGGGCAGAGAGGGGGCAGGCGCGTTCCGAGCCAACCCCACGGCCCGCACGCTCTCTTCCATCGCCATTTGTTCGTCGCCCTCGTTCGCCACCACCGCAGACGCCAGTTGAAGCCCAGGCGCGAGCTGGGACATCGCGATGGCCACGGCTGCGGCGAGGTCGGTGGCGGCCTGGCGGGAGGGAAGTCGAACGAGACCGTTACCGGCTGCCAGCACGCAGTCTGCGTCGCCGACACCGAGCGAGCCGGCCGCGGCCCGCACGCGACCGGCCAGGCCCTCCACGATGGCGCTGCCGCCACCCATCTCGCGTAGGCGGTCGGTTGACATGATCCATGACTGGATCCCCTTCGCCTCGTACCTGTACAGCCAGCTCATCGTGACGCTCCTCGGGTTCCTTCGAAGACGAGCACTTGTACCACGCGTTCGCGGGGCGCGCATGTCGGTCGGTCAACGCCGGTGTCCGGGTCCGCTCGTCTACACTGCCACGGTGCGGCCCCCGCGGTTCACGCGGTAGGAACCCCGCAGCGCGGGCCTGTTGGCCGGGGCCGTCGGCGCCGCGAGCGCTGACCTCCGCGAGAAGCACCACGACCGGGCCGACCGCTGACTCGGTGGTGCCTATCCCTCCCCCACCTCCACCCCCACCCCCGCCAGCAACTTCCTGAGCTTCGCGGTGTGCCCCTTCTTCACCTCGAGCACACCCCCGCCGAGCCAGCCCACGAGGTGAGCCGACGCCCCCGGGAGCGCCATCACCAGCTGGGCGGCGGCCTCGTCGGCCACCAACAAGAGCTCCGCGCTCCGCGCCCGGGGCGGCGTGATCTCCCCGGTGTAGGCCGCCACCAGCGCCACGAAGTCGTCGGGCGGGGGTTGCACGGCGCGCTTCGTGAGGAACTCCAGCACGGCGGCCGACGTGGTGGGCCGTAGCTTGGCGGGGTCGAGCCGCTGGGCGCCGTCGCGCGTGTGACAGATACGCGCCACCAGCCCGGCGCCGAGGAGGTCTGGCTGCCCCTTGGCCACGGCCGCGACCTCGTCGCCCGGCCCCAGTCGGAGCCAGCGCGGCGGCGGCTTGAGGTAGTCCACGACGGGCGCCTTCACCGCGCCCAGAGGCAAGAGCGCGAAGCGCTCGCCGGCCGCGCGGGCGCCAGGGAGCGCGGCGATGGCCTTGTCCCGCTCGCCGCGCGAGGGCCACTCTGCCAGGTCGAAGCCCTGGTTGAGCTGGACCACGCCGAAGGCGCCCGTCCAGTCCTCGATCGTCACCCGGACGTTGTCGGGGAGGCCGCGCTCTGCCATGGCGCCGAGCCGCGCGAGCCCGGCGCGTCCGTCGAGTCCGCCCTGCATGGCCTCGCCCCAGCGCTTGCGGTCGAGTCGCCAGCGCCGGACAGGGTCGCCGGGATGCCCCGCCACCAGGGCCACGCGGTCGAGCCACAAGGCGTCGGCGAGGGGCAGGTCGCGCGCCGGGGCGTGCACCTCGAAGTCGGCGCCCACGTGGACGCGGGCCGCCCTCGCGGGCTGGGTGACGGGGAGGCCCAGGACCTCGCGACCGAGCGGCGTGCGCCGAATCGCCCGGGAGGAGCGCGGGGGCGCGTACGCCGGGAGCGCGTCCTGCTTGCCGAGGTAGCGCGTGTGGCGGCCCCGGTAGGCGCGGTCGAGCGCACTGTCGCGCGGCGGGCGCTCCGGTGGTGTGTAGGGCGCGTCGAGGGCGCCCACCTCCACGAGGCCGAGCAGGCGGAACGTGTGACAGAAAACGGACTCGACCAGCACGCGCTGCATCCGGGCCTCGCTGGCGTCCAGGTCGCGAGGACTCAAGCGCTCCCCGGTGAAGCTGGGCGACTCCATGAAGCCAATCGACGCCTCGCGCTCGGTGACCGCCTTGATCAGGGCCTCGATGGGCACCCAGTCGTCGGTGTCGAGCCGCGACAGCAGCACCCGGCAGGCGGAGCGGACGGCCGGCATCTGCCTCGTGTCGGGATCGCCCCAGTGCGGGTGGAGGAGGGCCGCCACCACGTCGTGGTCGTCGGTGGGCAGGTCGTCGAGCCACAGGGCGCGGCTGCAGAGGCCGTCCAGGGCGAGCCGCAGGATCTCGACGGGGTCGCTCGGAACCGGCGCGCCGGCCCGCAGCCGCCCATCGCGCGCGGCCACCAGCCCCGCCATCCATGCCCAGTAGAGGATGCGCTGTCCACCCACGCTGGGGTGGGGCTGGAGCGCCTTCTCCACCGCCTTGCACACGGCGGCTGCCGGCCAGCCATCCGCGCGCAGCTTCAGCTCGCGGGTCTCGCACAACTCGCGCAGCGCCAGGAACGAGGAGGCCAGTCGCCCGGCGTCGGCGATCGGACCGATGTGCACCCGCGACGGGTCGACCGCCGCCACCCGGAGCCTGGGGGCTGGCTTCGGCGAGAAGGCGCCAAAGGCCGGGGTGGCCCGCCACGGCGGCAGGCCAGCCCACAACCAGTCTTGGGTGTCGCGTGGCGCTCCGGGCACGCCGGTGGGCATGACCGCGCCGAACTCCAAGACCTCGCCGAGGAGTCCCTCGGGGCGGGGAAGTCCGAGGCAATCGACGGCGATGATCGCGGACAGCCCTCCGCCGGTGCGGGTCAGCGCGGCGGCGGCCGCCTCGTGCTCCGGTGTCCAGCCGCCGGGCCGAGGCTTGGCCGCCCCGTCTCTCGACAGGAATGCGACGAGCGCCTGCTCGCGGCTCGCACGGTCGCCGCCCGGCTTCGGCTTGCCAAACAGCCGTGTGTACATGGACGTGATCACCGCCGAGGCCACCCGCGACAGGGACTTCTGGACCTCCTCCGGCGCCATCACGTGCCCTCCGCGCGCACCCGCAGCGCAGGGCGCCCGAGCTTCTCCAGCCGCGAGGCGACCTTGTCGACGCTGCCGGGCAGAAGCGCCACCAGCCCGGGATCCACGACGGTTACCACCAGTCGCGACAGCTCCTTGTCCTTCACCAGGAGGTCGATGGTGTCGGCAGGCCCAGTGAGCCAGGCCAGGTGACGGTGCAGTCGCGTCGGTACCATGGCCGCGGCGGGTAACGGGTTTCGGCTCTGCCCGGGGGGGTGGTGGACTTGCCGCGTTCCTACCCCCCGCTGGTGCCCCCCTCGATCCACCCCCTCACATCGATCATCGCCTCCGGTCTGCACCACCGGACGCGAGTGCTGCCCACCATCGCCTCGGCCTCCAGCGCGAGGTTGAGCACCATCACCTCGGCGGGCGCGTACGCCTCGATGAAGCTCCGGGTCGAGCGTGACAGCCGGGGCTCGGAGAGGGGCGACGCCTTCACCTCCACCGCAAGCAGGCGGCCCGGCTGGGCCAGGACGAAGTCCACCTCAGCCCCCGAGGTGCTGCGCCAGAATCGAATGCTGTCCAGCGGGTCGAGGGCGGACAGGTGTTTCCTCAACTCGCCGCCGACCCAGGCCTCTAGGAGTGGACCGCGATCCTCCCGCTCAGCGAACGGAGCTTCGCGTCGCAACAGAGCATTGCCGATGCCGGTGTCCGACACGTACACCTTCGGTCGTCCTGTCAGCTCGGCCCGCTTCCCACCCGCGAAGGGAGGGACGACGTGCACGATCCCGCTCTCCACCAGCACGTCGAGGTAGCGACTCACGGTCTCCCGCGAGATGCCGCAGAGCGCCGCCCATTCCGACGCGTTGACGAGGCTGCCGACCTGGCCAGCCAGCAGGTGCAGTAACCGCCTGAACGCGTCGAGGTTTTCCACGCGGAAAAGGTCGGAGGCGTCGCGAATCACAAGCGCATCGACGAGGCGCCGCGCGACGGCGGCGTCCGCGCCCGGCACCCAGGCCGCGGGGTAGCCCCCGATCACGGCGTGCCTGAGGCACAGCTCGTGCAAACGCCGCGCTCGGAGCAGGGGCGCCCCCCCGGGCACCGTGGCCGCGAGTTCGGCGACCGAGAAGGGGTGCATGACCAGTCGCGTCGCGCGACCGGCAAGCGACTCCCGGGTGCGCGAGAGGAGATGGAACCCACTCGACCCCGAGACCAGAATCGGGTTGGGAAGCCCAGAGTCCACGAGGCCCTTCACGAGGAGGCCCGCATCCTCGAGGTGTTGCGCCTCGTCGAGGAACAGCGGCGCCGAGGGCAGGACGAGGGCACGGACGTCGGCCGCCATGCGCGCTGGAGAGCGCGCCCAGCCCCGCAAGCTCAACTCCTCGCAGTTCACGAACAAAGGCGGGTGGCCGTGGTCGACGAGCCAATGCCAGATGAGCGAGGACTTGCCGACCTGCCTGGCGCCGACGACGAGGTGCGCCTGTCGCGGCACTGGCCACGTCAGGACTTGGGGTGCTAGGCGTTCGATCCAGGGCACGGGGAGCCTCGCCGCCGCCTCGCCGGGAAAGGTTCCCGGCTCATCGAGCCAGGGGTTCAGCAGGCGGAGGGTGTCGAGGACGGACGGGTCCATGCCGAGAGCATAACCCCGTCAACTGCAAGACCCACCACGCACTCATCAGGGTTCATTGCGGCCAGGCTCTTGCACTTGCCGGGCCTCGCCCCCGAGTCGGTATGCGCGCGCGCTTGACCGCCACCCCGCCTCCGCCCTACCATCCCCGCCCCATGTCCTCCCCTCCCTCGTGCCCCCGGTGACGACGCCTGGCGACCAGAGCTCCAGCGACCACGCCCTGCGCTACCGGGCCGCGTCGTGCGTGGCCCATCGTTGGCGGGGCACCAACACCTACTTCGAGGAGCCCGGTGAGCGCCTCAAACGCCGTTTCGCCTTCGTGGAAACGGCGCTGCGCTACCTCGTGGCGATGCTCGCCGCCGAGCACGCCGCCGGCCGCTGCGCCCCCGCGAAGGGCTGGGACGCGCTGTGTGCCACGCTCGGCAAGAAGGCGGTGTCGCTCGGCCTCTGGCTCGACGCGGCGCGTGACCTGTCCCTCGCGGTGATCGCGCAGCCAGAGCCCATCCTCCTCGATCTCGCCTGCGTCCTCGCCGACCGTCCCCCGGGTCAGTCAGCGCGCCCCACGCGGGTGGCCGACGACGTCCGCTGTCTGGTCGAGATTCGCAACCGCGATGCCCACGCCGAGGTGATCGCGACGGGCGTGTCGAGCGAGCGACTCGCCGAGTCCGACGAGAGTTTCCGGCGTTTCCTCGCCGCCCTGAGGACGATCGGCCGCGCCGTCCCCTGGGTGGCCTCGCGCTGCAGCACCGAGCGCGATGGGAGTTTCGTGGCCGAGCTGCACTGCCTCCGGGGCGTGGAGCCGATGCCGCCGCGGCGGGTCACGCTGCTGCGACCGGTGGCCGAGCGGGCGCCCTTCGTGGTGACCCCCAGTGGTGGGATCCTCTACGTGACACCCTTGCTTCACTGGGGCACCTTCTCTCGTGGCCGGGGCCCGGAGCTGCGCCTGTTCAAGGACTGGAAACGCGGGCCCACCTACTCCGACCCCATCGGGCTCGACAACCCCGCGCTGCCACCGGATGGTGGCGCGCCCGAGCCGGGCGCCTGGTGGGAGGCAGGCACGCAGAACGCCCTCGTCCCGGGTGTCGTGTCGACCCACGGCGGCGACCTCGCGGTGCTTCGCGACCCGGAGCGGGGCGAGGTGGCGCCGGTGTTGCCGGGCTACACCGTCGGTGCGCGCCTCGGCTACGGGGGCAACGGGCACGTGTACACCGCCCGGAGCCAGGAGGGGATCCAGGTGGCGGTGAAGGTGCTCAGCCAGTCCCTCGCGGTGGACCACCCGGCCCGCGAGCGCCTGCACCGCGAGTACCTCGCGATGCGGAAGGTGGAGCACGCCAACGTCGCGCGGGTGTACGACTTCCTCCCCGACACGCCGTCCGGTCCCACGCTGGTGCTCGAGTTTGTCGTCGGCACCAACCTGCGCAATCGCGTGGAGTCGCGGCCGCTTTCGCTCTCGGAGACCGTGTCGGTGATGGAACAGGTGCTGTCTGGTCTCGCCGCCGCCCACGCGGCCGGCATCGTACACCGCGACGTGACCCCAGAGAACGTCGTGCTCGACCCCCAGGGCCGCGCCAAGCTCATCGACTTCGGTATCGCCAGCCTCGCCGGTCAGGACCGGCTCACCGCCACGCTCGACGGGCTCGGCAAGGTGAGCTTCGCCGCGCCCGAGCAGATCGCGCGTCCCGTCGACGCCGGCCCCCCGGCCGACGTGTTCGCCGCCGGGCGACTGCTCGGCTTCTTGCCCAGCGCCTCGGTGGAGCCGGCCGAGCAGCTCGCGGCGCTGCCCGGGGCGCTCCAGGCGCTGGTGATTCGCGCCACGGACCCGGACCCGGCCCGCCGCTTCGCCCACGCGCGGGCGATGCTGGCCGCGCTCCAGGCCGCGCGCGCGGCCGGGTGGGAGGGCGCCCCCGTCGCGCCGGGCGACGCGCTCTCGCCCGATCTCGCCGTGGCCTCTGTCGTCCGGTCGCTGGGCGACGGCCTCTGGCTCGCGGAGGTGGACGACACCATGCACGCAGAGCGGCTCGCCTGCGTCGTCGCGGAGCGGCGGGCGCGCGCTGAAACGGCGCTCGAGGCGCGATTGCGCGGCCTGTCGCCGGCGCGCCGGGCGAGCCTCGGTCAACCTCGAGTGAACGTCACCCGGGAGGGCGTCCGGTGGTGCGTGCTCGGCGGCGACGACCGCGATCTCGCGGCGCAGGTCTTCCTCGGCGCCGACGTGACGATCACCGGGGAGAAGCTGCCCGTGGTCGTGGCCGCGGAGGTGGTCGCGGAGGTGATGACCGAGGTGGTGGCCGAGCCGGAGCAGGAAGTCGTCCCGGCAACCGATAGGCACCCGCCCGCAGCGCCTCCCCGATCGCTGCCCTCGTCGGCGCCCCCGTCGCTGCCCTCGGCCGCGCCAACCGGTGAGCTGTGCGCTCCTGCGCCCTGGGCCCCGCAGGCAGACGACGTGGTGTCCGCGGGGGATGGCATTGGCGTCGTCGCGAAGCTCGTGGTGCAGGTACTTCTCGTCGCGTTGTCGTTCGGGCTACTCTACCCGTTCGTGCGGCATGCCAACCGGCTCGCGGTGGCACCGCCGCCCTCGCCGCCTGGCCCGATTCCCGCGCCGCTTCTTCGCCACTCGCCCGTGGACCGGCGTTGCGCACCCGCTGTCGCCCTCAGGGTGATCGACGATCTCGCGACCATCGTGCTCCTACAGCGAGTCGCGCTGGGCGCCGGGGGCGACCCGCCGCTCGCCACTCTGCGGGCGGACCCGGCTCGCGCCGCCTGGTACGTGCTCGGCCTCGACGAGATCACGTCGCCGGCCGGCCATCGTGGTGCCCTGGCCAGCGCGCCAGCCCGACGCCGCGCGCAGATCGGCCTCATGCACCTCCACCTTCGGAGCGGCCGGGGCACGGGTGTCGAGTCCGTGCACGAGTACGTGACCCACGCCAGCATCTGCCTCGCTCGCCTCGTCCACGCCGGGCAGCACGCCCTGGCGGGCCAGCCCCCGGCGGGGATCGTCGTGGAGGGCGGGCGATGGCGGCTCGCCGGGGGCGAGCTCCTGCAACTGGCCGTGGCCCCGTGATCCACCGCGGTTAGCGCGCTGAGGATGCCCCGCTACTTCAGCACCACCGGGCCTTGCGACCCCGCGGAGCATTACTTCGTTCCTGTCGCGACGCGAATGCCCGACCTCTGGCCGTTCATCGAAAGGAAGCAGTACTTCGTGGTCCACGCGCCCCGGCAAACGGGGAAGACCACGGCGATGCGCGCGCTCGCGACGTCTCTCCGGGCCCGTGGTGTCGCTGGCTGCTGGGCGACGCTCGAGCGCACGCAGGCGATCGAGGATGTGGAACGCGCGGAGCCCCTGTGGCTACAGGCGCTCTGGCAGTGGTCGCAGAGCGCGCTCCCAGCGGCGTGGCGGGCGCCCGACCCGGCCACCGCGATGGCCAGCCCCGTTGGAGGCCGCCTCGGCGCGTACCTGCGCGCCTGGGCCGGGGGCCTCGATGTCCCGCTCGTCTTGCTCCTCGACGAGGCCGACGTCGTGACCGGCCCGGCCATGGTGAGCCTGCTGCGGCAGCTCCGTGACGGTTTCATGGACCGTGGCGTGCGGCGGTTCCCCACCTCGGTGGGCCTGGTGGGGATGCGCGACTTGAGGGACTACGTCGCGGGGTCGAAGGCCGGGCAGCTGGTCAACCCGGGCTCGCCATTCAACATCAAGGCTGCGTCCGTCACCCTCCGCAACTTCGACGCGACCGAGGTAACTGCGCTCTTGTCCCAGCACACCGCCGAGACGGGGCAGCCCTTCGCGCCGGGCGCCGTCGCCGAGATGGTGCGGGTGACCGACGGCCAGCCGTACCTCGTGAACACGCTGGCCGACCTGTGCGTGACCGCGCTTGTGCCGGACCGCACGCAGGCCATCACGCCCGCGCACGTAGACGTTGCCCGAGAGCGCCTGATCCTGTCGCGAACCACCCACCTCGACAGCCTAGCGGAGCGCCTCAAGGACCCTCGCGTGGCCAAGATCGTGCAGGCCGTGCTGCTCGGCGACGACCCCCACGGGCTGTCGTACTCCGGTGACGACTTCCGGTACGTGATCGACCTGGGACTGATCCGCCGGGGCCCGGACGGCGCGGAGCCCGCCAACCCGCTCTACCGCGAGGTGCTCGCCCGGCAGCTCTCCTACGACGTGCAGGCCGCCGTGCCCCGTCCCGCGTGGCCCTGGGTCACGCCCGAGGGCCGCCTCGATTTCCCTGCTCTGATGTCCGCGTTTCGCGAGTGGTGGCGACAGAATGCCGACGCGGTGGCGAGGCAGGTGCCCGAGTACCCCGAGGCCGTGCCGCATCTCGCGCTGTGCGCCTTCCTCCAGCGCGTGGTGAGCGGCGGCGGGCGGGTGCATCGCGAGTTCTCCGCTGGTCGTGGCGCGATGGACCTGCTCGTCGAGTACGGACCGGATCGCTTCGCCGTCGAGCTCAAGCGCGTCCGCGCGCGCGACTCGCTCGACACGGTCGTGGACGATGGGGTGGCGCAGCTGGGGAGATAC
>SXON01000162.1 GCA_005778355.1 Pseudomonadota bacterium
CGGTTCTCTAGCCTCGTTGCGGCTCACCTGCCGCAGACGCTCTTGCACCACGAACTCGACCCCTTCCTCCGCAATGAGCGCGGTGATAGGCAGGTGCAGCAGCTCGCCAAGAGCAGTGCGTGGCGGCCGACTGGATCGTGATGCCGCGCTCACGCTCGAGGTCCATCGAGTCCATGGTGGCGCCGACGCCGTCCTTGCCCTTCACCTCGTGGATCGCGTGGATGCGGCCGGTGTAGAAGAGGATGCGCTCGGTCAGCGTGGTCTTGCCCGAGTCGATGTGGGCGCTGATGCCAATGTTGCGAATCAAGTTGATGTCGTTGATCACGGCTGCTCCAAGACGAGTGCGCGACGGGGTCGCGGGTGGGCCGACGGCCTACTGCCCAACGTGGTGGGCGACAGGGCGCGTGCGTGCGCCGCGGGCTATCGGGGTGCTGCCCTGGGCGCAACTCTTGACCTCGCAAGAGAGGTCTGGTAGGCTCAGTCGCGAGTTTTTCGCTCCTCCCCCACTTTTCCTGAGGCTCTCATGAAGATCCGTGTTCTTTCCAGCGTGGCCATCATGGCCTTCTTTGCCCTCGCCTGTACCGGCGGCACCGAGACCACCACCACCACGACCGAGGCCCCGCCGGCCCCCACGACGCCCGCGGCGACCACCACCACCGCCACCGGCGACGTGGGCGTGGCCTCTTGCGACCAGTACATCAAGGAAATGACCGCTTGCTTCTCCAGCATGGACGCCGCCACCAAGGCCGCGCTCGAGGCGAGCTTCAAGCAGACCACCGACGCGTGGCGCGCCGCCGCCGCCACGCCGGAAGGCAAGGCCGGCCTCGACGCCGCCTGCCAGGCCGCGCTCACCGCGATGCCGCCCAACTGCAAGGCCGGTGGCGCTGCCCCCGCCGCTGGTGGCCCCGCCGCTGGCGCTCCGGGCGCCGGTGGCCCCGGTGCGGCCGCCGCGGCCCCGGGCACCGCGCCCGCCGCCGACGCCGCCAAGACCGACGACAAGGACGAGCACGACGGCGCGCACAAGCAGGGCCAGTCGATCGGCCGCGACAACGATGGCAAGCGCAAGGAAGGCAAGCGCAACTAGTGGTCTCGGGCGAGGACTAGCCGCCCAACGCGGCGAGTCCTCGCCTCGCCAGCACCCTGGCCATCTGGCGCCTCCAGGCCTCGCTCCCATGGACGGAGCCCTGGGGGCGCGTTTGTTTGTAGACGAGGTCGGCGATGGCCTCGATGTTGGCCGTGGACAGGGGCTGCCCGACGAAGGACTCCAGCCCACGGACGGGCTTCGGCTGCGGGTTGGCCGCCCCCACCACGATGGTGAGCGCCGCGAGCGTTGCTTCTCGAAGCTCGGCGACGATCGCCAGCCCCAGCTGGGGGAAGTCGATGCTGTCGCGGGTGCGGAGCTTCTGGTAGCTTCCCACGAAGCCGGCGGCGGGACGCGGGACGACGATCTCGGTGAGCAGCTCGCCCTTCTCGATGGCGAGGTGATCCATGCCGTTGAAGAGGTAAAGATCGCGAATCCCGAGCTCGCGGCGTCCCGAGGGACCGAGCAGTCGCAGGCGTGCATCGAGCGCGAGCAAGACAGGCACGGTGTCGCTCGACTGCGCTGCCACGCAGGTCTTCGGACCACCGACCACGTGACACCACGAGCCCTCGGCCTTGAGACAGTAGCCGAGGGCGGTGCGCCATCCCTCGGTCTGGTTGAGGTAGAGACAGCGGGTGTCGAGCAGCACGTTGCCGCCGAGGGTGCCCATGTTGCGGATCTGCGGCCCGGCCACCAGCCCCGCCGCCTGCGCGAGCGGGGGCAAGAGTCGCCGCACGATCTCGGAATCGGCGATGGACTGGAGCGAGGTGGTGGCACCGATGACCAGCGCCTCGCCGAGCTCGATCCCGCCGGGGATGCCGGCGATGCCGATCACGCGGGCGGGTTTCACCAGCCGGTGCTTCACGTTCGGCAAGATGTCGGTTCCGCCGGCCACGTAGACAGCACCGGGCTCGTAGAGGGACAGGGCCTCTTCCCAGGTGCGCGCCCGGGTGTAGGCGAAGTCGTTCATCCTCAGCATGGTGCACCGCCGCGGATGGCCTCGAGCACACGGTCGGGCGTGAAGGGGATCCGTCGCAAGCGGATGCCGACGGCATCGTAGATCGCGTTGGCGATCGCGGGGATCACCGGGTGCAGCGGGCCCTCGCCGGCCTCCTTGGCACCATAGGGCCCGCCGGGGTCGATCGTCTCCACCACCTGGGCGAAGAAGTCAGGGCATTCCTTGCTCGTGGGGATGCGGTAGTCGAGCAGGTTCGGTCCCGAGTGGAGGCCGCGCTCGTCGAACGTGTGGGCCTCCATGATCGCCTCGGCGTAGCCCATGTACACGCTGCCCTCGATCTGTCCCTCGACGAGCTGCGGGTTGAGCGCGCGGCCGCAGTCGTGCGCCGCCCAGACTTTTTCCACCCGGACGATGCCCGTTTCCTCGTCGACCGTCACCTCGCACACGTGCGCGGTGGTGGAGTAGGCGGGGGACGCGCCGATGGTCCCGCCCCGGTAGTCGCCGCCGATTTTCCGGGTGCGGTAGCCTCCGGCGGTCGAGAGCGGCGTACCGAGAGCGGCCTCGGCGAGGATCAAGGCCTCCCGGGCCGGCATCGAACGTTCCCCGTGGAACAGGGCGCCGTAGCCCACGCGCACCTCGTCCATCGGAACCGACCACGCGGTCGCGACAGCAGCGCGCATCTTCTCGGCCATCGACCGGCCGGCCTCCTGGGCGGCGATGCCGCACATGAAGGTCACGCGGGAGCTGTAGCTGCCGAGGTCGACCGGAGTCAGCTCGGTGTCGCCGCTCACGACGGTGATGGCGTCCGGGGGCACGCCGGTTTCCTCGGCCACGATGTAGGCGAGCATGCCGTCGCTGCCCTGGCCGATGTCGTTTGCCCCGCAGAAGACGGTGATCTTCCCGCTCCGATCCGCGCGCAGGATGACCCCCGACTGGGGCATCTCGTTGGGGTAGATCGGGTAGGCGGTGCCGCTGATGTACATCGAGGTGGCCACGCCAAGCCCGCGACCGCGGCCGAGCTTGCCATGTCGCGACTTCCATCCGCTGGCCGACTCCACGGCATCGAGGCAGGCGTGCAGGCCGGTAGACGGGACGAGCTGGCCGTTGACCGTGCGCTGTCCCGACACCATCGCGTTGCGGCGACGGATCTCGAGGGGGTCGATCCGGAGCTTCGCGGCGATCTCGTCGAGTGCGATCTCAAAGGCGAAGCGCGGCTGCACGCTGCCATGACCGCGCTTGGGACCGCAGCAGGGCTTGTTGGTGTACACCCGTCGTGAACGGAAGTGGTAGGTGCCGAAGTCGACCGGCCCGGTGAGGAGCTGTCCCGCGTAGTAGGTCGTGACGAGACCGAAGCTGTGGTAGGCACCCCCGTCGATGAGCACGTCGTTGTCGACGGCGGTGAGCTTGCCGCTTGGGTCCGCCCCCATGCGCATGTGCATGTGCATCGGGTGACGCCCGCGGTGGGCGTAGAAGACCTCCTCGCGGGTGTAGAGGATCTTCACCGGGCGTCCCGCCTTGCGACTGAGAGCCGACACGCAGAACTCGAGGTCGAAAGGCTCGGATTTGCCGCCGAAGGCGCCGCCGAGGATCGGTTGGATCACGCGCACCCGCTCGGTGGGGACACCGATCACCTTGGCCAGCTCGCGGTGCAGGTAGTGACTCACCTGGGTGGACGACCACACGGTGAGCGCACCATCGGCGCTCCATGTCGCGACCGCGCAGTGGGGCTCGATGGGGGCGTGGGTGCTGCCCTCGTAGAAGAACTCGGCATCGACAGTCGCGGCGGCGCGGGAAAGCTCCCCCTCCACGTCGCCGAACGCAAGGTCGACCTCCTTGCAGATGTTGTCGGTCCGGGGTCGGCCTTTCCAGTCCGTGTCGTGGACGAGCGGCGCGCCCGGCGCGGCGGCGGCGCGGGGATCGAGCACGAGTGGCAAGGGCTCGTAGTCCACCTTGATCGCGGCGAGCGCTCGGTTGGCGGTGTCCTCGTCGATGGCCGCCACGGCCGCCACCCCCTCGCCGATGTAGCGCACCTTTCCCACCGCGAGCGCCGTCTCGTCGGGCGTCCAGGGGATGATGCAGTAAGGGGTGGGCAGGTCGGCGCCAGTGATCACCGCGTGCACCCCGGGCATCGCCAGCGCGGCGAGGGTGTCGACCCCGAGAATGCGCGCGTGGGCGTGGGGGCTCCGGAGGATCTTGCCGTGCAACATGCGCGGCAGCGCGATGTCGTCGGCATAGATGGCCTCGCCCGTGGCTTTCTTGATCGCGTCGGCCTTGCGACCGCGCGCGCCGATCACGTTGAAGCCCTCGGCCGGCCGTCCATAGCGCACCGGCACCTGTCGCGATGTTTTCGCGGCGAGCCGCACCGCCTCGAAGATCTTGGTGTAGCCGGTGCACCGGCAGAGGGTGCCTGACAACGCCTCGCGGATCTCGGTGTCGCTCGGGTCTTGCTGTCGCGACAGGAGTGCCTTCGCCGAGAGGATCATCCCCGGCTGGCAGAACCCACACTGCAGCGCCCCTGACACGTCGAAGGCGCGTTGCACTGGGTCGGGCCCCTCGGCGGTGGCCAGGCCCTCGATGGTGGTGACCTCGCCGCGCACGTCGTGAGCGAGGGTGAGACAGGAGAGGACGGGCTTGCCATCGACGAGCACCGTGCACGCGCCGCAATCACCCTTGTCGCAGCCTTGTTTGCTGCCGGTGAGCCCGGCGGCGTAGCGCAAGGCCTCGAGCAGGGTCCAGTGCTCGGGAACGGCCAGGTCGAGGTCATCGCCGTTGACCCGCAGTCGGCAGAGTGAGGCCATGTCGCGCGGCTAACCGGCTAGGCTTCGCGGCCATGCCCGTCCCCGACCCCTGGGAAGAACGCCTCGCGCGCACGCGCGCCGAGGCCCGGCGTTTCTACGCTTTCCTGGGCGACTGGGTGGGCGCGGGTGAGGCCCATGGCGAGGCCACCGGCGGCACACTCAGCGGCGTGGCACTTCTCGACGGGAGCATCGTCGAGGTGACCGAGCGCACCGGCGACCACGACGACAAGAGTTTCTACCGTTTCGACCCCGATCTCGGCGGCTACCAGGTGCTCCACATGATGGCGGGGGCGCATCTGCGCGAGTACCCGGTCGAGTTCACCGAGAGCGGGCTCGTGTGGGTGACGCCCCCCGGCGAGCCATCGGTGGAATGGAGCTTCACCCCGGGCGAGCTCTGCTGCGAGGTGGTGTGGCCGGGCGACCTGCGCCCCGAGGTCCGCGTGCGCTGGCGACGAAGCCGGTAAACTACAGGCGCTCGAGAGCACACACCGCGGACGGTGAGGCCTCGGCAAAGCTCGTCTCCTCGGCGTGGGGCCCCTGGAACGCCGCCCTCACCACCCAGTTGCCGCTGGCCACCAGTGTCCTTGGATCGGGGTGATTCGGCGAGCGGTACTCGCGATGTCCCGACGCCAGGAGGATCGTACCCGGGGTGGCCTTGGCCAGTCCCTCGGCACACTCGTGGCCGCTCTCCGAGGTGGGCAGCCGAGGGTCGTCGGCTCGGACCATGAGCAGCCCTCCCGGGAGGCAATCCACCAGCGGCGTGTCGGCCGGTTGGGTGTCGAGCCAAGCCGACATCCGGTCGAGCGACGTGGCATACCCGGCGGGATCGGCCTTGCCTTCTGCCCCGGGCGGCGGGAAGGTCCACCGGGGATTCCGCCAGGCTGCGGGATCGTTGGCCCAGAAGCTGAGCACGCAGGCGCCCAGCATGGCCACGAGCACTGCCCGTCCCGCCCACCGCGCCCACCCCGGCAAGAGCCAGGCCACGAGGCCGTCGAGCCCGGCGGCCATGACAGCGGCGAGCACCGGGACCAGGTGCGGGTAGTAGTGCTGGCCGAAACGCAGGGTCAAGGGTGCGAGTGCGGAACCCACGACGCCGACCAGCGCGACCGTCGCGCGACGTTGCCGGGGCGCGACGAGCGCGAGGGAGGCCGCTGCGAGTCCGAGGATCCACGCGGACGCCTCGGGGATGGGCCCCCACACCAGGGGGAGGGTCTGCGCGTTTCGCGCGAGACGGACCTCGAGGGGGGGGAGGGTGGTGTCGGGTGCCACCGACCAGGTCTTTTCGCCGCCCTGCTGGTCTCGCGCGAGGCGCAGCGAGTTGCTGTCTGCGGGTGTGCGCATGGCCGCCACCCAGGACTCGATGACCCCGTCGTGTAGGGACGGCGGGAGCCAGCTGCGAATGCCGGCCGGGTCGGCCAGATCGGGTTGCTTGACCGTAGGCCAGTCGTAAGGCAACTCCACGTGCACTTCGAGGCGCTGGTTACTCACCAGCGAGACCAGCGGCGTGTATCCGCGCGGGGGCGCCACCAGGTGGAGCACGCCCCCGAAGGTCGCGAGCCCAAGGGCCACGTACGCGCCCGCACGGGCAGCGGCGCGCAGGCGACCCGCCGCGCCGCGCAGCAGCCAGTCGACGGCCACGATCCCCACGCCAATCCCGAGCACCGGGGCCACCGCGATCACCGTTTTCTCCGAGGTGGCCGCGGCGATCGCGGTGACACCACCGGCGAGGACGGCCGACCAGAACGCCGGGCGTTGCACCGCCACGAGCGTGGTCAGGAGCGACAAGGCAACCAGCAGGTAGTACAGCGGGTAGGCCGTGGTCTGCCCGGTGAAGTGCCAGACCAGCGGGTAGCTGAGACACAGCGCGGCCGCCATCGCGCCCGCGAACGGACCCGCCGCGCGGCGCGCCAACAACCACGCGAGCGCGGGCAAGAGCCCGTTGCACACTGCGCCTAGCCCGGCCATGGCCGGTCCGGGGCTGCCGTGGCCCCCCCAGAACCAGGCCACCACGCGGGCGTGGAACGCGTGCTTGTCGGGGTTGAACATCTCCCAGTCGCCTCGTTCGAGGGCGATCGCGTTGCGCGCGTAGGTGTTGTAGTCGTAGCCGAGCAGGTGCCCGCCGGGGTTGGCGACCTCCAGCCAGGCGAGGTGCGCCCCCACGCCCACCGCGCCGACCAGCACCAGGGCCAGGACCTCGCCCCACGCCGCGCGCCCGGTCAGCTGCTCGGCCACGGTCGCGGTCGCGGGCACATCCAGACGCCTCCATGCCCGCCAGGCGGTCCAGCCGAGGCCGAGTAGGCCGAGGGCCCAGAGGCCGTAGCGGAGCGGCGACCAGCTGAACGCGTCGTCGTTGACCACGTGACGTCGCGCCGGTGTCCACACCGTCAAAACCACCAGCGCGGCGGACAAACACGCGCGAGGCACCAGGTCGACCAGGAACCGCCTCACCGGTACTCGCCGCGCCGGTCGTGACCGGCGATGACGACCAGGTCGCGCAGCATCCGGGAGCCGTCGCGCCAGAGCCTCACCCGCGACCCGGCGGCGGACTGCCACCGCACCGGCACCTCGGCCACGGCCAGGCCGAGCCGCCTCGCCACCACCAGGAGCTCAACATCGAAGGCGTAACGATCCACGCGGAGGCGCCGGAAGATGGCCTCGGCCGCCTCGCCCGTGAGCATCTTGAAGCCGCACTGGGTGTCGCGCACGCCCGCGCCCAGTCCCGCCGTGAGGAGCTGAAACACGCCGCCGAGGGCTGCCCGCCCGAAGTCTCGCCGAGCCCGCAGGCGCGCCTGGAGTTCGCGCGTGCCGACAGCGACATCGGCCCCGGCGAGCAAGGCCGCCTGCAACGCCGAGGCGCTCGAGATGGGCGAAGACTGGTCGACGTCGCAGAAGAGGCGGTGCTGCCCCCGGGCCGCCAGCATCCCGGTCTTCACCGCCGCGCCCTTCCCCCGGTTCTCCGGGTGCACGAGCACGCGCGCGCCGGCTCGGCGCGCCATCTCTGGGGTGCCGTCGGTGCTGCCGTCGTCGACCACGATGATCTCGACCTCGCTCGGGGACGCGCCCGTGGCCTGCCAGCTGCGCAGGGCGGTGATCGCGTCGCCAAGCCGGTGCGCCTCGTTCCACGCGGGGAGCACGATGCTGAGGGACGGCGGCACGCGTGCTGCTAACGACGTGATGTGGCGTGGGGTAGTCGCGGCGCGGGCGCACCGCGAGGCGCGCCGCCCCACGACCCGGTAGTATGCCGCTGTGCCCGGCAACAGCTTCGGTCGTCGCTTCGTGGTGACCACCTTCGGGGAGAGCCACGGCCCGGCGCTGGGCGTGGTGATCGACGGCGTGCCACCCGGCCTCCCCCTCGATCAGGACAGGCTGCGCGCCGATCTCGCGCGGCGTCGCCCGGGGCAGTCGAGTCTCTCCACCCCGCGCAAGGAGACGGACGAGCCCGAGCTGCTGAGCGGCCTCTTCGAGGGAAAGACCCTCGGCACACCCCTGTGTATCATCTTCCGAAACGACGACGTGAAATCGGCCGACTACGATAATCTTCGTGATACATATCGGCCGTCTCATGCTGATTATACTTACGACGCTCGCTTCGGCCTGCGCGACCACCGCGGCGGGGGACGCGCCAGCGCCCGGGAAACGGTGGGCCGGGTGGCTGCGGGGGCCGTGGCCCGACAAGTGCTCGCCGCTCAGGGCATCGAGGTGGTGGCCTGGGTGAGCCGCGTGGCGGGCGAGGCTTGTGGCGACATTGATTTGGCGTCGGTGAGCCGCGGTGCCGTCGACGCCAACGCGGTCCGCTGCCCCGACGCCGAGTCGGCCGCCCGGATGGAGGCCGCGATTCGCGCCGCGCGCGCCGAGGGCGACACGGTGGGCGGGGTGATCCAGGGCGTGGCCCGCGGGCTGCCGGCAGGCCTCGGCTCTCCGGTCTTCGACAAGCTCGAGGCCGACCTCGCCCGTGCGATGCTCTCCATCCCCGCGGCCAAGGGCTTCGAGTCGGGCAGCGGCTACGCGGGTACCTACCTTCGCGGCTCGGCCCACAACGACCCCTTCGTCCCCGGTGAACGCGGCCCGGTCACGACGAGGAACCACTCGGGCGGTGTGCAGGGTGGCATCAGCAACGGCATGCCGGTCACCTGGAGCGTGGCCTTCAAGCCGGTGGCCACCATCTTCCACGAGCAGGACACCGTCAACCAGAACGGCGAGGCGGTCACCCTCAAGCCTCGCGGGCGTCACGACCCGTGCGTGCTGCCGCGCGCCGTGGCGATCGTGGAGGCGATGGCCTGTCTGGTGATCGTGGACCACTGGCTCGAACGCTGGCGGTAGCGCGGAATCCCCCCGCCACGACCGGTGTCGGGCTAGCTTCGGCGCCCGGAGTCCACGTGACCCACTTCAACCAATTCGGCATCGATGCCGCCCTGTGCCAGCGCGTCTTGCAGGCCGCCCTCTCCCGCGGCGCCGACGACGCCGATCTCTTCTTCGAGCACTCCGGCTCCACCTCGGTGGCGCTCTCCGACAACAAGGTGAATCGAGCCAGCACGCACGTGGATCTCGGCGTGGGCGTGCGCGTCGTCGTGGGCGACCAGGTCGGCTACGCCTACACTGAAGACCTCACTGAAACATCGATGATACAGGCCGCGCGTATCGCTGCCGAGATCGCATCGGGAAACCGGCAACATGCGCCTGTATCGATCAAAGAGAAGCGCCTCGCCGACCGGTACCGGGCGTCGTTGCCCTGGGAGGAGGTGAGCCTCGAAACCCGGGTGGAGATGGTGCGCGACTGGGAGGCGCTCGCCTTCGCCGCGGATCCCAGGGTGCTCAAGGTCGAAACGTCGCTGGGCGACAGCTACAAGCACGTGCTGGTGGTCCGCCCGGACGGGCGCGCCGTGTACGACTACCAGCCGATGACCCGCGGCTGGGTGGTGGTCACCGCCAAGGACGGTGAGCGTCGCGAGTCCAGCGCGGCCAACCTCGCCCAGCGCGCGGGGCTCGAGTTCTACACGGAGGATCGTGTGGCCCGGCTCTGCAAGAAAGCGGTCGACGACACCGTTGCGCTGTTCGACGCGGCCAAGGCGCCGGCCGGCGAGATGACCGTGGTGCTCGGTGCCGGTTCCTCGGGCATCTTGCTGCACGAGGCCATCGGGCACGGACTCGAGGCCGACTTCAACCGCAAGGGCATCAGCATTTTCGCCGACCGCGTGGGCACGCGCATCGCCCCCGAGGGGGTGACGGTCGTCGACGACGGCACCATCCCCTTCGCGCGTGGCACGATCAACACCGACGACGAGGGCAACCCGACCGAGCGCACGGTGCTCGTGGAAAACGGTATCCTCAAGGGCTTCTTGCACGACGAGATCAGCGCCCGGCACTACGGCGTGGCGCCCACGGGTTCCGGGCGACGCGAGAGTTTCCGGCACGTCGTGCTCCCCCGGATGCGCAGCACCTACATGGACTCCGGGCCCTACGCGCCGGAGGAGATCATCAAGAGCGTGGAGCGCGGCATCTATTGTGCCGACTTCGCCAACGGCCAGGTGCAGATCGGCGCAGGCGACTTCGCCTTCTACGTGCGCCGCGGCTACCTCATCGAGGGGGGCAAGCTCACGCGCACCATCAAAGACGTGAACCTCATCGGCAACGGCCCCGAGGTGCTCGCCACCATCGAGATGGTGGGCAACGACCTGCACATCGACGAGGGGGGTTGGACTTGTGGGAAAGACGGGCAATCGGTGCCCGTGAGCCAGGGTATGCCCACGGTCAAGGTCTCCAAACTCTCGGTGGGTGGGGTGTCGCAATGAGCCAGTTGTTCGATCTCGCGCGGAGCACCGTGGAGAGGGCCCGGGCGCTCGGCGCCGACGAGGTGGGTGTCTCAGTGTCGCGGAGCACTGAGATCTCGATGATGCGCCGGGCGGGCAAGCTCGAGCAAGCCACGCAGGCCACGAGCCTCGGCCTTTCCCTGTCGTTGCTCGTCGACGACCGCTACTCCGGGCACGCGACGTCGGATCTACGGCCGGAGGCGCTCGATGCCTTCCTGCGCCGGGCAATCGATGCAACGCGCGTGCTCGAGCCCGAACCGGAGAGGCGACAACCGGACGTGGCGGATTGTGGCCGCGGCGTGAGCGAGGAAGTCCTCGATAGTTTTGATCACTCGCGGGCCTCGCTGCCGGTCGAGGCCCGGCGCGAGGCCGCCGAGCGCATCGAGGCGGCGGTCGACGCCCTGGCCCACCGCAAGCAGATCCTCTCGGCCACCATCCACGTGGGCGATTCCGAAGACGATTCCGTGCGCGTGATGTCCAACGGCTTCGAGGGTGCCCGCCGTGGAACGGGCTTCGGCGCCGGCGTCGAGGTGACGCTCGAGGAGCCGGGCGGGCGCCGTCCCGAGGCGATGGCCTGGTACGGGGCCAACCACCGAGGCGATCTCCCCGGTCCCGAGGCGATCGCCGCCGAGGCCTGGAAGCGCGCCGCCGAGCGCCTGGGCGCCAAGCCCATTCCCTCGGGTCGATACCCGATGTTGCTCCAGAACCACGCCGTAGGCCGGATCCTGGGAGTGATCGGCGGTCCGCTCTCCGGCTCCGAGATCCACCAGCAGCGGAGCTTCCTCTCGGGCCGCAAGGACACCCCGATCGCCAGCGACAAGCTCACGCTCACCGACGTGCCCGACATCCCGCGCGCGGCGGGTTCGCGTCCCTGGGATGGCGACGGCCTGGTGGCTCGTCGCATGCCGGTGATCGAGAACGGGATCCTGCGGAACTACTACATCAACACCTACTACGGCCGCAAACTCGGGATGCCCACGACAACGGGCGGGCGCTCGAACTGGGTTGTATCACCAGGATCAAGGTCGACCGCCGACATCCTGCGAGATGTATCACGATGTATCATCGTGACCGGCTTCCTCGGCGGCAACAGCAACGGCCTCACGGGCGACTTCAGCTTCGGCGTCCAGGGGCTCCTGGTGGAGAACGGCGAGGTGGTGGCCCACATCGGCGAGATGAATGTGTCGGGCAACATCGAGGAAGTCCTCAAGGCGCTGGTCGAGCCGGCCAGCGACGTGTGGACCTGGTCGAGCCTGCGCTCGCCTTCGTTGTTCTTCGACGGCATCCAGTTCTCGGGCACCTAGGCCAACCGGGGCCCCGTGTTGCGGTAGGCCTCGGGCAGCTCCGCCTGGAGACGCTTGTGGGCCTCCTCGAGCGGTCCCGTCTTGCCGGCGATGTCGGCTGGCCGGAAGGGCTGGCCAAACGCGAGCCGCACCGCGCCGCGGTGCATGCGAGGCGCGTCGACCGGGAAGAGGCGGTCACCTCCGGTCTGGGCGAGCGGCAATACGCTCACGCCGTCAACCTGCAGGTAGCGGGCCGCCGCACGCAGGAACGGCTGTAATTTCGTATCGCGACTGCGTGTGCCCTCGGGATACAGCAGGACGATGTAGCCCCGGTCCATCAATCGACCGCAATCGGCCAGGGTCTCGATGGCGACGGCGGCGAGCTCGCGCGGGGTCATGGAGTCCTGTTCGCTCGCGACGGCAGAGGACTGCGCGGTCTTGCGCGTGTTGAGCGCGATCGACGCCATCCGCCGCCAGGTTTCCGTGTACACCTTGGGTCCGGCCACGGCCACCAGACGGTCGGCGATGCTGGAGAGGCCGGCCCGGGCCAGGACGCCGTCGGTGATCTGGGTGTCGGTGTAGCTCAGGTGGTTGCACACGATCATGCGGCGACCACCGCGCTCGTCGAAGCTCAAGAGCCGCTCCACGCCGCGCAGCTCGCGAGGCTCCATGAGCGCCGACATGTACACCCGCGTGATTCGGCGGGCGAGCGGGTCGGCGCGGAAGCACTTCCAGCCCTCACCGGCGGCGGCAAAGGCGTTGAGCATCGCGAGAATCTCGGGCTCGCTCGCGGCCTCGACGAGTCTTGCGAGGTCGCGACGCAGCCGGTCGCACACGTATTCCTCGGCATCAAGGTGGCTCGCTACCCAGGCGGGTAGGCCGAGCCTGACCTGCTCCGGCGAGAGCGCCGCGAGCGCTTCGATGGACAGCTCCATGGCCCGCGGAGTTAGCCCGTCAACGGTGCGCAGGCTCCCCCTCCCCGTGCTCGAAGCCGACACCGCGCTGTGTGCGCTACAACGCCGCGTCGCGACGTCACGCTACCTCAACCCCACGAACGAGCCGGAGCTACGCGCCGCATTCGCGGCGAAGAAGTCGCTTCGACCGAACTACCTGCCGGCGAGTTGGGCCGACGAGCATCTCCGGGCGCTCGATCGAATTCGAGCCCCGGCCGACCATCCCCTCGGGGTGGTGGTGCGGCAGGCGGTCGTGGAAACTCGGTTGTGGACCCTCGCCTTGCGCGACCGAACGCCCTCGGCCTTCGACCGGTGGGGCGAGGCGGCGGGGCTCACGGGGCCGGTTGACGCGCCTCCGCCGGTCGGCTTCCCGGTGCGCGAGCCCGACTCAGGACGCGTGGGCGCCTCGGAGTTGGCTCGGCACCTCGGCGAGGCGCTCGCCCGTCGCGGCTTTCGCCGCTGGCGCGTGGAGATCGACCCGGTGATGACCGCGCGCGTGCTCGTTGACGCCCCCTCGCTCGTGGTGAGGGTGAACACCCGGGCTACCTGCACGCCCACGGAGCTGCGGGCGCTGGAGGCCCACGAGATCGACGTGCACGTGGCGCGCGCGGAGGCCGGGGCGCGACAGCCGCTCAAGCTCTTCGCGCACGGGCTCCCGGGCAGCCTGCCCGCGGAGGAGGGGCTCGCCCTGCACGCCGAGGCCGAGGCCGCCGGGCTCCCCGAGGGCGTGGAGGCGCGGCTACGCCTGGTGGCGCTCGCCGCCGAGCGTGCCCGGGCCATCGGCTTCACCGAGCTGGTGCGGGAGCTGGCGCCCGCCGCCGGGGCTTCAGGGGCCTTCGGCATTGCCCTGCGCGTGAAGCGCGGGCTCGCGCAGCCCGAGGCCCCTGGCGCCTACGGCAAGGACCGGGTGTACTGGCTCGGCCTCTGCCGGGTGAACGCCTACCTTCGCGGCGGCGGACGACGCGACCGGCTGATGGTGGGCAAGGTGGGGCTCGACACGCCGCTCGAGGACTGGGCGCGCGAGGGCTGGATCAGTCTACCTGGATGAGGCTGCCGAAGCCCGGCAGCTCCTCGCGGAGCAAGGCTTCCACGCCCATCTTCATCGTCAACGTGCTCGACGGGCAGCTCTGGCAGGAGCCCACCAGCCGCACGTAGATGTCGTTGCGCTCGATCTTCACCAGCTTGATGTCGCCGCCATCGCCCTGCAGGGCCGGCCGCACCATCTCGTCGAAGAGCTCCTGGACGTGGGCCAGCGAGTAGGCCGGGGCGCCAACGGTGTCGTCGGCGGGCGCGGTCGGCGTCGCCTCGGCTTCAGCCGCCGCGGCCGCCGCCACCGGGGCAACCTCCTCGACCTCGACTTTCTGCTTCTTGCTCGACTTCTTCTTCTTCGGTGCGGCCTCGACGGCCGGCGCGGTTTCGACGGCGGGCGCGGTTTCGACAGCAGGCGCGGCCTCCGCCGCCGGGACCGCCTCGACCGCGGGCGCGGCCTCGACCGGGGGTGCCGGCGCGACGTCGGTGGGCGCCGCCTCGAGGGCGGGCGCC
>SXON01000163.1 GCA_005778355.1 Pseudomonadota bacterium
CTCCGCGACGGCGTGCACCACGTCTTCGTCGACCATGTCAGCTTCCGGCGCCCGGGCATTTACGGCGACGATCAAGGCGTGTACGGCGACAACTTGTTCCGCTTCGCCCTCCTCTGTCGCGCAGCACTGGAAGCCCCCCTGCGCGTTCCCCTCGACGGCGGCCCCATCGGCGAGGAGTGTGTCTTCCACGCCAACGACTGGCACACGGCGCTCTTGCCGGTGTACCTCGAAGGCCTCTACCGCTCAGTCGGGCGCTTCGCGCTCTCCCCCTGCGTGCTCGCCATTCACAACGCCGGTCACCACGGCGCTTTCGACGCCCATCATTTCGCGGGGCTCGACGTGTCGACCCGCTGGTGGCCCGCGTGTGACATGGACGGGCGACTCAACTGTCTCAAGGCGGGCATCTCGCTCGCCGCCAAGCTGGTGACGGTCTCGCCTACCTACGCGCGCCAACTCTGCATCGACCACGGACACGGGCTCGAGGGGCTCTTTGCGCACCGCGCGCGCGACCTCTGGGGCATCCTCAATGGCATCGGCCCGGAGTGGGATCCTTCCAACGACAAGCACATCCCCGCCGCCTTCTCGGCCGACGACCTCTCGGGCAAGGCGGCGTGCAAGGCGGCGTTGCAGCGCGAGCTCGGACTGCCGGTGCGCCCCGAGGTGCCGCTCTTCGGCGTGGTGGCGCGGCTCGACCACCAGAAGGGCATCGAGCTCATCATGGGCGCGGCGCCCTGGCTCTTGCGGCAAGACGTGCAGCTGGTGGTGCTCGGCAGCGGCGGCGCCCAGTACGAGGACTGGGTTCGCCGGATGGCGCGCGAGTTCCCCAACCGGGCGCGCGGCTGGGTGGGCTTCTCGGAGCCCCTGGCCCACCGCATCGAGGCCGGCGCCGACATCTTCCTGAGGCCCTCGCGTTTCGAACCCTGCGGGCTCAACCAGCTCTACTCGATGCGCTACGGCACCGTGCCCATCGTGCACGCCACCGGGGGCCTCGCCGACACCGTCCCCACCTGGGACCCCGCCACCGGCCAGGGTACCGGCTGGGCTTTCCCCGATTTCTCGGTCGACGGTTTCGTCCAGGCCATAGGGTGGGCGCTGCACACCTTCCACGGTCACAAGGACGCCTGGCGGCAGATCCAGCAGAACGGAATGCGTCGCGACTCCGGCTGGGACCGGGCCGCCACCCTCTACGAGCGGCTGTACGCGAGCTGTTTCAGCTAGGCCGAGCCGGCGATCTCCGGGCTATGGTGCGCCCGTGCGCTACCTCGTCATCCCCCTGGTCCTCGCCGCCTGCGCCAACGACTACAAGCTCACGGGCGAGGCGGTCAACGTCAACCCGGAAGACGTCACCGAGTGCGACTTCACGCGGGTGGAGTCCACGGCCTTCTACCGCTACGACTGCAACCCGGTTTTCACGACCACCGACGAGGATTGGGCCAAGAGCATGGGCTCCACCACCTTCCACGTCACCGAGGTGGTGGGCCACCCCTTCTACCAGCTCTGGTACACCGCCTACGAGAACACCACCGACGACTGGCCGCCCTACAACGTGGGCTACGCCGCGAGCCCCGACGGCACCAACTTTACTCCCAACCCTCACAACCCCGTGATGGGCCAGCCCGAGAAGGCGGAGTTCGACTACGACTACATGTCGGGCCTCCAGGTGGTGTGGGACCCTATCGAAGAACTCTACGTGATGATCTACCAGGGCATCAATGACAGCAACGGGGGCTACGGCATGGGCGTGGCCACCTCGCCCGATGGTATCCGCTGGACACGCCACAGCAAGAACCCGGTGTACGACCTGCACGAGGCGGTGGGCTCGGTGCAGAACTGGTGCTGGCCGCTCGGACTTGACCTCGGCGAGAACGGCGGGTATACCGGCTACATCGCAGGCATGGAACGCTCGGGCAACGCCTGCGAGGCCTACCGTCTCAACGCCTCGAACCTCGGCGACTGGCAACCGAGCGAGAAGAAGGCGCTCGCGGCCGGTGAAGAGGGCGAGTGGGACGACAGCGGCTTCTCGGGGCTGGCGATTGCCGGCCTCGGCGACACTCGGTACATGTTCTACTCGGGCTTCGGTTACTGGACGCGATCCGGCAACTACCAGGTGGCCACCAACCTGTTCCTCGGCGTGGCCAGCATGGGCCCGGGCGAAGACGAGTGGCAGAAATGGGGCGACTACATTCCCGTCAACAACACAGACGACGGTCGCGTGTCAGCCGTGGCCGCGCGGACCGTCGCCACCCGCATCCACCTCTGGATCACCGACGACTACGACGGGCAACAGGCCGTCGGCTACTTCCTGTACGACCCCGACCGAGCCGCCGAGGAAGACGCGGGCGGGGGCGACAGCGGCGAATGATGCTGGGGTTCCTGGCATGCGGTTCAGCGGGCCTCACCGAGCGCCCGCCCTACGTGCCACCCGGCGACAGCGGGTTGGAGGGCGACACTGACACTGACACTGACACTGACACTGACACTGACACTGACACTGACACTGACACTGACACCGACACCGACACTGACACCGACACCGACACCGATACGGGCTCCCTCCCCAACACCGGCAAGGTGGGTGGTCTGGCCCAGTTCCAACTCGTGCAGATCGCCTGTCCCGACTGCCTCGGCTACACCTCGAGCCTGCAAGTCAACGCCCAGGCCGCGTTCCACCGGGCCACCACGAAGAGTTGGATCGACTGGCTCCCCGCCGAGGGCTCCTGCACCGACAACCCCGCCCCGGCGCCGGCCGCGAGCGACTTCCTCGACGCGGGCGAGTGGCTGTCCTACCGGAGCGGCTCGGTGTCGGTGCAACTCCGGCAGGCCGATGGCCTCTACTCGGCGGCTGGCCTCGACGAGACCGACTTCATCCGCAACGCCGCGTGGGTGCTCGACACGGAGGGCGGCACCGACTTGCCGGACTTCGACGTCAACAACGCCTTCTACACCCCCGAGTCCATCTCGAATCTCGAGCCTTACGAGATGCTCTACACCACCACGCGCACCGCGTTCGCCGCCAACGTGTCGCGAAGCCGCGCCGACTTCTCGTGGTCGCCTTTCGGGGGCACCGACAGCTTCGCCGTGGTGCTCGACATCTACCACCCCGACACCGGCGCCTTCCTCGGCGAGGTCTTCTGCCTCGAGGCCGACAACGGCAGCCTGCGCGTCCCCAGCGGCTACCTGTCCGGCTACCCGCAGCAGGCGCTCCTGGTGATCGGCATGTACCGCTACGTGGCCGGGGGCTTCGTTCGCCCCGACGACGGAAGCACCGTGGAAACCCTCGTCAACTTCGGTGTCATCGGCACCGGGGTGCTCACCAACTGAGAGACCATGCGCTTTCTCCCGCTCTGTCTACTTGTCGCGTGTACCCCCGAGGTCGAGGAGACCACCTGCGACCAGCTCTGCGAGGAGCTGGTGATGACCTGCGAGTACGCGGCGTTCCCCGACTTCACGAGCTGCCAGAGCGGCTGCCTCTACGACGAGGAGCAGGGCGCCAACACCAAGGGCAAGCTCAAGTGCGTGGCAGCCGCCGAGTGCAACACTTTCGAGGTGCTGGAGTGCGAGCATCAGTACGAGCTGAGCGAGTGAAACGATCCCTGTCGCTCGAACCGAGCATGAGGCGGTGAGCGTGTTCCTCCTCCTGGCTTGCGCCCCGTCCAACATCAGCCTCGGCACCGAGGACAGCGCCGGCGTGCGCCCGGGTGACTCCGGACTCGAAGAGGTGCCCGGCAGCGACACCGCGGTCGACGACACTGCCGAGCCGGTCGACGACCCCGAGGCCGACGCCGCCTACCAGGACGCGCTGTATAGCAGCGAGGTGGTGCACGAGATCGCCATCACGCTCGACCGCGACGCCGAGCTGGCCCTGCGCGACGATCCCTACGCCTACACCCCGGGCGAGGTGGCCATCGACGGCGAGGACGGTGGCACCGTGGGCGTTCGCCTCCGCGGCAAGATTGGTTCCTTCCGCGAGCTGTCGGGCAAGCCGAAGTTCAAGATCGATTTTGCCCAGTACGACACCGGCAGGCGGTTCCACGGCCTGCACGCGCTCGCCCTCAACAACAGCGTGGTGGACTGCGGCTACCTGCGCGACCCGCTCGGCTACCGCATCTTCCGCGACGCAGGGGTGGGCACGGCGCGCACGGGCTTTGCCTCGGTGACGGTCAACGGCGAGGCCTACGGCCTCTACGTGCTGGTGGAGGTGCCCGACGAGCAGTACCTCGAGATTGCCTTTCCCGACGACGACGAGGGACAACTCTACGACGGCAAGTACGAGTACAACCCCAACACCGGTCGCTACACCCTGCTCGACTTCGGCATCGGGGTGGACGACCACTTCCAGCTCGAAGAAGGCACGGAGAACGGCAACGCCGAGATCGTGGCGGTGTCCGACGCGGTGAGCGCCATGCGTCGCGGCAACAACCCCGAGACAGAGATCGCCACGCTGATCGACTGGGAGCAGGTTCATCGCCAGTGGGCGGTGGAGGAGCTCATCGGCCATCTCGACGGCTACATGCTCAACACCAACAACTACCGGGTGTACTTCCGGCCTTCCGACGGCAAGATGGTCATCCTGCCCACCGACTTCGACTACGCCTTCCAGGACGCGCGCAACTGGGGGATGAGCTGGAGCACCCCCCGTGGCACGCTGGCCTCCGCCTGCTGGAACAGCACCGAGTGTGCCGCCAACCATGCGGCGGCGATGTCGACGGTGATCGACGGCCTCGACTACGACGAGATCCTCGCCTGGTACGACGAGATCGACGCGCTCACGCTCGAGATCGCCAAGGACGACCCGCGTCGTGAGTGTGGCAGCTCGCAGGTGGGGAGCAACCGCGCCTCGTTGCGCTCGTGGACGGTCACGGCGGTCGACACGGCCCGGGATCACTGGGGAATCTGAGCGCGCCCTGGGATAGGAGCGCGCCCGATGACCATCGACGTTGCCATCCTCGGCGCCACCGGCATGGTGGGCCAGCGTTTCGTACAACTGCTCGCGGCACACCCCGAGTTTCGCGTGGCGGAGCTCTGTGCCTCCGACCGCTCGGCGGGCAAGCGCTACGCCGAGGCCGCCACCTGGCGCCTCGAGGGCGACAACCCCCTGGCCGACCGCGTGGTGCTCCCCTGCGACCCCTCGGCGGTGCGCTCGCGGGTGGTTTTCTCCGCGCTCGACAGCGGCGCCGCGCGCAGCATCGAGCCGGCCTTCCGCGACGCGGGCAAGCGCGTGCTCACCAACGCGAGCCCCTTCCGGATGAACCCCGAGGTGCCGCTCCTGGTGCCCGAGGTGAACCCCGAGCACGTAGAGTTGGTGCGTGGTCGCGACGGCTACATCGTGGCCAACCCCAACTGTACGCACCAGGCCATGGTGATCGCGCTCGCGCCGCTCCATCAGCGCTGGGGCGTCGAGGCCGTGTGTTGCGCGTCCTA
>SXON01000164.1 GCA_005778355.1 Pseudomonadota bacterium
CACCACGCGGCCGTCCTTCATCACGATGCGCTGGGTGACGGCCTTGCCGGGCACCTGCTGATACCAGGTTTGCCAGTGCCCCTCCTCGCCGGGCGCGCCCACGCCCTGGTGTTTGTGAGGCTTGGCCGCGAAGGGGATGAACCCGGCGGTCGTGTACTCGATGTCGAAGAACTTCGCCGAGTTGTACCAGGTGCCTCGCCGATACTTCAGCTCGTCGCCGAGCATCGCGCGGGCCGCGGCGCGCCCCTGGTCGCGCGAGGTGTACCAGATCTGCTCGGGTCGGCGAGAGCCGTCGGGCCACGTGACGTTGGCGCAGTCGCCGGCTGCAAAGACGTCGGGCGCCGTGGTGGACTCCAGGTTGTCCTTCGTCTCGATGGCGCCCCCCTGCGAGAGGGCAATGCCGCTCTCGGCGAGGAATGCGGTGTTGGGCACCACGCCGATCGCCCCCACGACGAAGTCGACGGGCAGCTCCTCGTTCGGGAGCTTCAACACAATCCTGCCGTCGCGACGCTCAAAGCCATCGACTGGCGTGCCCGTGCGACAGTCGAGCCCGTGGTGACGCACGTGCTCGGCGACGACATCGGCCTCCGCCTTGTCGAGCGCCACCGGGAAGTACCAGGGCTCCCGCACGAGGAAGTGCACCTTCAACCCGCGCAGATGGAGTACCTCCGCCGACTCCACGCCGATCAGACCGCCACCAACGACGGCGCAGCTCATGCCGGGCTTGGCCACGGCGTTCACCCCCTCGAGGTCGGGGAGGGTGACGAAGTGATGCACGCCCCCCGGGGCGTCGTAGGCCCCCGCCCAGGGCATCCGTCGCGCGGTGCTACCCACGGCGAGCAGGAGGCGGTCGTAGCCGAGCGTGGCGCCCGATCTCAGCGACAAGCTCTTGGCCGCCGGGTCAACACGAACGACGAGGTCGCGCACGCGGTCGAATCGCATCCTGGCGTAGAGGTCGCGGTCGTAGAACTCGGTGTCCTGGAGGCGCATTTGCCCGCAGAAGATGTACATCAAGGACACGCGCGCGAAGGGATGGTCGTGCTCGTAGGAGACGACCGAGATCTTCGCGGTGGCATCGCGATTCCGTAGGGCAATCGCCGCCTCGATGCCGGCGATGCTGTTTCCGACGACGACGTAGTGCATGGGCGACCGGGTGCGGCGGGAGACTACACCAGTTGACCGACCCTGGGGAAATGCGCCCAGGCGGTGCCTCGGCCACCCCTTCGTGCGCGTGCTACCTTCCGGCGCGATGTCCTTCCTGGCCTTCTTCCTGTCGCTGTGGTGCGGAATGGCGCACGCGGTCGATCCCACCGGCGTGCTGAAGGTGCGCACGAGCGCCGGGAGCGCCGAGGTGTGGATCGACGGCGCCCTCGTGGGAGCCGCCCCGGTCACCAAGTACATCCCCGCAGGCAGCCACAAGCTGCGCGTGGTGGCCGACAACTTCGAGCCCTTCGTGCGCACCGTGGAGATCACCATCGACCACACCACCGAGGTGGTGGCCACGCTTGTGCCCGGCCCCGGGAGCGTGGAGTTCACCGGTCCCAAGGGCGCGGCCGTGTGGATCGGCGGGCAGCGCTACGCCGTACCGGCGCGCATCCCCTCCCCCGGCCCGGGCAAGCTCGCTTACCAAGCCGAGGCCCCCGGCTTCGAGACCACCGAGCTCGCGCTCGAGGTGGTCAAGGGCCGCAATCACCTCGTCGATCTCGTCCTCGACTCAAGCGCCAACGTGCTCGCCGTCAGCAGCACCCCGCCGGGCGCCAAGGTCTTGCTCGATGGCACAGAGGTCGGTGTCACTCCTTTCAAGATGAAGGCGCTGTCCCCCGGGGCGCACGGGGTCGAGATCCGCGCCGATGGCTACGCCAGCAGCTTTCGTCCCGCCGACAATAACGGCACCGACCGCGTGGGGATCGAGGCGAAGCTCAGCAAGAGCGGCTCGGCGCTCACGGTCAGCGGGCTCGGCGCCGAGTCGGTGGTCGCCATCAACGGCGCCGTGGTGGGCAAGGGCGAGACGGTGAAGGTGCCCCTGGTTGAACGTGGCAAGCACACCGTCACCGTGACCGAGGGCGAGCACGTGGCCTCCGGGCTCATCGAGTTCCCGTCGGGCGGCGCGGTGCTCGCGAAGATGACCGGCGACAAGGTGGTGGAGACGAAGCCGCTCACCGAGAGCTGGGCGTTCTGGGCGGCGGTGGGCGGCGGCGCAGCCGTCGTCACCGGGGGTGTGGTCGGGGTGGCGATGGCCACGGCGCCACCTGAGCCCGCGGCGGGCGACGTGGTGATGGTGCTGCCATGATCGCGCTGCTCCTTTTCGCGTGCACGACCGACGATCGCACCGCCGTGGTCATCGGGCCTACCGGCGAGGGCGCCAGCTCCCTGGCGTCGAGCTTCGCGGTGTACATCGACCCCGTGTCGCCCTACGTGGATGGTGACGGCGTGGCGCTCACCGCCGACGACAACGCCTGCCTCGGCGACTGGGTGCTCGACGATGCCGACCTCGAGTGCCGCATCTTCTTCGCCGCCACCGAGGCTGGTTTCGAGGAAGTCGAGGTGCAGCCCGGCTACAACGGACAGGCCTTCACCTACTCGGCGGCGGGCTGGGCTAGCGACGCGCAGACCGTCACCTCGGCCACCTACGGGCCGATTGAGTTCCTGAAAGGTGAAGTTCAACACTTCGAACTTCCGCTCGCGGCGCTGGAGTCCGCCATCGACGGCTGCCACGACCTCGCCGACAACGACGGCGACGGTTGGCACGACGCCGACGACCCCGAGTGCGGGACAGGAACCGCCGAGGAAGGCACCGGGGGCACCGCGTGCAACAACGGCGGTGACGACGACAACGACGGCCTCGTCGACGCGAACGATCCCGACTGCGAGGGCGCGAGCGACAGCTCCGAGCAAGGCCCCTGTGCCGACGACATCGACAACGACGGCGACGGCTGGCTCGACGCCGACGACCCCGACTGCGCCGACCTTGGCAGCGAGGTGGGCCCCGGCGCCACCGAGTGCAACGACGGCGCCGACAACGACGGCGACCAGGCCGCCGACAGCGACGACCCTGATTGCGACAGTGCGCTGGACGACGACGAGCTCACGCCCCCTTGCGACGACGGCAGCGACAACGACGACGACGGCTGGACCGACAGCGAAGACCCCGACTGCCTCACGGGGAGCGACGAGGTCGGCACCTCGGACTTCGCCTGCAACAACGGCAGCGACGACGACAACGACCTCTTGATCGACGCGTCCGATCCCGATTGTAGCGACGGCCTCGACGATAGCGAGCAAAACCGCTGTGGCGACGGCCTCGACAACGACGGCGACACCTGGACCGATGCCGACGACCACGGCTGCACCAGCGGCACCGACGACGACGAGGGCAACGTCGAGAACGACGGCGACTGCTCCGACGGGGCCGACAACGACGCCGACGGCCTCTCCGACGGCCTCGACCCTGACTGCAGCGCCGCCGACGATCCGTCGGAGCTGCCGGACTGCGCTGACGGTCTCGACGGCGATGGCGACGCCTGGGCCGATGACGACGACCCGGATTGCTCGACCGGCGACGCCGAGGTGGGCTTCGGCACGACCGAGTGCAACGACGACGACGACAACGACAGCGACCGCGCCATCGACCTCTACGACGGCGACTGCGCCGACGCCTGGGACGTGGAGCTCGGCGGCTGCGAGAACGAGTCCGACGACGACGGCGACGGCTGGACCGACGCCGACGACCCCGACTGCGACGCCGGGGGCGACGAGCTCGGGACAGGCAGCACCGCCTGCAACGACGCGCTGGACAACGACGGCGACGGCAACATCGACAGTGACGACGCGGACTGCACCACCGGCAGCGTTGACAGCGAGGGTAGCCCCGATGACTGCCAGGACGAGGCCGACAACGACGCCGACGGCTGGACCGACAGCGACGACGCCGACTGCGCCGCCCTGGGCAACGAGGTGGCCACCGGTAGCCGCCAGTGCGACAACGGCAGCGACGACGACGGCGACGGCCTCGACGACGCGAGCGACCCCGACTGCACGGTCGGCTGGGACGACGACGAGTCCGCCATCGCGACCCCGTGCGCCAACAGCGTCGACGACGATGGCGACGGCTGGGCCGATGCCCAGGACCCCGACTGCCTCGATAGCGGCGACGAGATCGGCTTCACCGGCGCGCCCTGCAATGACGGCGACGACGGCGATGGTGACACGCTCGTAGACGGCCTCGACAGCGATTGCCTCTCGGCCGCCAGCGTGGCCGACGGCGACACCGACTGCAACGATGGCGAGGACGACGACGGCGACGGCCTAGTCGACACCGACGACCCGGGCTGCGCCGACGACGACGACCCCACCGAGACCGACCCCGCCGCCGCGTGTACTGACGGCAGCGACAACGACGCGGACGGCTGGACCGATAGCGACGATCCCGACTGCGTGCTCGCCACCGCCGAGCGCGGCGCCGTGGGCCCCGCGGCCTGCCACGACGGCCTCGACAACGACGGGGACGGCCTCGCCGACGCCAGCGACCCGGATTGCGCGAGCGGCTGGGACAACGCCGAGAGTACCACCGGGAGCGACGGCGTGGATTGCCACGACGGCGCCGACGGTGATGGCGACGGCTGGACCGACGGCGACGACCCCGACTGCGCCTGGCTTGGCTACGAGGTCGGCATGGAAAGCGACTTCGCCTGCAACGACGGGGAAGACGATGACAGCGATAGCGGGAGCGACGCCGACGACGCGGAGTGCGACAGCGCCCTTGACGCCGGGGAGTAGCGGTCGCATGGGTTAGCCCGCCCGCCTCCGGAGACGCCCATGTTGACCACCGCCCGTCGTACTCACACCTGCGGGGAACTTCGCCCCGACCACGCCGGGCAGCGTGTCCTGGTGCAGGGCTGGGCGGCCAATGCCCGCGACATGGGCGGGGTCGTCTTCGTGAACCTGCGCGACCGCCACGGCGTGGTCCAGGTGGTGGCCGACGAACGATCCCCCGCGAGCGCGCGGGAGGCCGCCGCGGGCGTGCACCTCGAGTACGTGGTCGAGGTGGAGGGCACCGTGCAACTGCGCGCCTCGCCCAACCCGAAGTTGCCCACCGGCATGGTGGAGGTGGTGGCCGAGGTGGTGACGGTGCTGTCGCGCACGCCGGCCTTGCCCTTCAACGTCGACGGGCACGTGGCGGTCAACGAGGATCTCCGCCTGCAGTACCGCTACCTCGACCTGCGCCGTCCCGAGGTGCAGAAGAACCTCGTCACCCGGCACCGCGCCGCGATGGCGGTGCGGCGATTCATGGACGCCGAGGGCTTCGTCGAGGTGGAGACGCCGGTCCTCACCACGGCCACGCCCGCGGGCGCGCGCGCCGACCTGGGGCCCAGCCGGGTGCACCCGGGCCAGTGGTACGCGCTCCCCCAGAGCCCGCAGATCTTCAAGCAGATCCTCATGGTCGCCGGGATGGACCGGTACTTCCAGATCGTGAAGTGTTTCCGCGACGAAGACTTGCGTGCCGTCCGGCAGCCGGAGTTCACCCAGATCGACATCGAGACGAGCTTCGCCACGCGCGAGCTGGTGATGGAGCTGGCCGAGGGCGTGGTGCGCACGCTGTGGAAGGAGATCGGCGGGCACGAGGTGCCGCCCATCCCGGTGATTTCCTACGCGGAGTCGATCCGCCGCTTCGGGCTCGACGCGCCCGACACCCGCTTCGGTATGGAGCATGTGGATGTCGCGACCGCACTGCGTGGATCGGGCTTCACCGTGGTGGGCGGGGCGCTCGAGGCGGGCGGCATCGCCAAGGCCTTCGTGGTGAAGGGCGGCGGCGAGAAGGTGAGCCGCAAGCAGCTCGACGCCTACACGCTCTTCGTGAAGAAGTACGGCATGGGCGGGCTGCTCTACGGTAAGGTCGGCGCGCCGTGGACCGGGCCAATGGCAAAGATCGAGCCCGAGCGTCTCGAGGTCCTCGCGGCGGCCTGCGGCGCCGAGGCGGGCGACCTCGTGCTCCTCGGCGTGGGCAGCCCCGAGACGGTCAACCCCGGCATGGGACGCCTCCGCGTGGCGGTGGCCAAGGAGCTCGGGATCGTGCCCCCCGGCTTCGCCTTCGTGTGGGTGGTCGACTTCCCGAGCTTCGAGAAAGACGCCGAGACCGGCCGCTGGATGGCGGTGCACCACCCCTTCACCTCGCCGCGCCCGGAGTGCATCGGCATGATGGACGAGGGTCGCGAGGGCGAGATGCTTGCCAACGCCTACGACATCGTGTGCAACGGCTACGAGATCGGCGGCGGCAGCATCCGCATCCACGATCCCGCGGTGCAGTCGAAGGTCTTCTCGACCATCGGCCTCTCCATCGACGAGGCCAGGCAGAAGTTCGGTTTCCTGCTCGACGCCCTCGGCTACGGCGCGCCCCCGCACGGCGGCCTCGCCTTCGGCTTCGACCGGATCATCATGCTGCTCTGTGGCACCGAGAACATCCGCGAGGTGATTGCCTTCCCCAAGACGACCAGCGCCCAGGACATCATGTCCGGCGCGCCCTCGCCCGTGGACGAGCGGCAACTCGGGGAGTTGCACGTGGTGAATACGAAACAGTCGCGACAAGACTAGCGATTGTCGCGAGGCGGCACCATCAGCCTGGAAGACACCCTTTCGCGCTTGGCACTGGCCTGCGCAGCGCTACCCGTGCGCCGGACGGAGCGGCTGGTGCTTCGGCCCTGGCAGGAGCGCGACCGCGAGCCGTTGGCCGCCCTGAACGCCGACCCCGAGGTCATGGCTCACTTCCCGGCTCCCCTGGACCGCGCCGCCTCTGACGCGATGTTCGACGAGTTGCGCCTGCGCGCGGCTCGGCAGGGCTTCGGGGTGTTCGCGGTGGAGCACCGTGCTTCCCGAGAACTGGTCGGCCTCGTGGGCCTGGGGCTGCCCGCATGGGAAGCCCATTTCACCCCCGCCGTGGAGATCGCGTGGCGCCTGGCCCGCCCCTGGTGGGGCCAGTGGCTCGCCCTCGAGGCCGCGCGCGACACGCTGCGCTGGGCCTTCGAAGACCTGGCGCTACCGAGGGTCGTGTCGTTCACCGTCCCCGCCAACACGCGCTCGTGGACGCTCATGGAGCGCCTCGGACTGGCGCGACAGGGGGAGTTCGACCACCCGAAGCTGCCGACCGGGCACCCGCTGCAACGGCACTGGCTCTACGCGATCGACAACCCCGCGGCGGTCACCGCGGCCCCAGCCATCCTGCCGGCCGCCCCCGCGCTGCCGGCGATCCCCGAGCGTCCACGCGTGTGGATCGACGGCGACGGCTGTCCACGGCTGGTGAAGGAGATCGTCTACCGGGCAGCTCAACGCGGGGTCATCGCCGTCACGCTCGTGGCCAATCGACCCGTCGTCACCCCTCGGCACCCGAGGATTGACAGCGTCGTCGTCAACCGAGGCCTCGACGTGGCCGACGACTACCTCGTGGCACACGCGCGCCCAGGTTCGCTCGTCGTCACCTCCGACGTCCCGCTCGCCGCCGAGCTGGTGCGTGGTGGCGTGGCCGTAGTGAGTGCCCGGGGGGAGTGGTTCACCCCGTCGAACGTCGGGGAGAAACTCAGCCTTCGCGACTTCTTCACCGACGCCCGCGCGGCGGGGATGATCGAGGGCGGTGGCCCCGCTGCCTTCGACGCGAAGGCAGGGCGAACGTTTGCAAACGCGCTCGACCGGTGGATCGCGACGGCGCGATGATGCCCTCGTGGCCCGCATCGCGCCGCCGGGGTGAGCGGAAGCCTACTCGCCGACTTCCCAGGTGCCCGAGAGGCCGGCCAGGTCGGTCTCCGTGAACTCCCATGTGCCGTCGCCCGTGCCCTCGGCGAGCGCGCCCTCGAACTCGCCGAGCAGTTCGCCGGCGTCGGTTTCCAGGGTGACCACGAAGCTGCCGTCCTCGCAGTTGATCTCGCCCTCGCCGAGCGCAGCGACGGTCTCGTTGGAGATGGTGGTCTCGATCAGCGTGGTGCCGTCGCCCGCGGTCACGGTGATGTCGACGTTGCCCTCGGCGTCGCCGCTGAACGTGCCGGTGTAACTACCGACAAGATCACACACCTGCTCCTCGGTACAGGCGACGAGCACAAGGGGCAAGAAGACGAACGCGCGCATTGAGTTTCTCCGGGTTGGGGGGGTGGCTTGCGTAGGTAATACGCCCGACCCCTCCCCGCCGGATCGATGAAAGCGCGCGCGTCGTCTGGACTACCCCGGGGGCAAGGGCGGCGGCAGCGCGCCGAGATGCGCCTTGACCTCGGGCACGTCGGCCGCGTTGGTCCAGCCGGCCATGCCCTCGCGCCAGGCGAGGTGACGCCCCGCCGGGTTCGCGCGCACGCGGGCGGCGATGTCGGCCGGGCCGAGGTTCTGAGGCACGTTGTCGGGGCCGGCGTAGTGGAAGGTGAGCGCCGGGGGGAGCGGAGGCGGTATCGCCGGACCCGCAGGCGCCGCCGGGTTCATCGCCGCGCCGAGTCGCGCGCCCACGGCCTGGCCCATCGCGAGCCCGATGCCCGCGTCCATCATCGCATTGCTCCCGCCGCCGCCACCACCGCTGCGCATGGCCCCGCCGATGTTCTCGGCGGCCTGGAAGGCAAGGTAGTCCTGGGCGTTACCCGCGAGCTTCATCCGCGAGTGCGTGTCCATCATCTTCTCGACCTCGGGCGGCACGGAGACGTTCTCCACCACGAAGTCGGTCAGCGTGATGCCGTAGTTGGACTGGAACCAGCCGGTGAGGCGCTGCCGGAGCGCGTCGCCGAGGTCCATGTACTGGGCCACCAGATCAAGCACGGGAATCTTCGACTCGCCGATGGTGTCGGCCAGGGCGCTCACCAGCTTGCGGCGGAGTTGCCCGGTGATCTCGTCGGTGGTGAAGAGGCCGGCGGTGCCCACGATCTCGCGCATAAACACGGCGGGATCGGTGATGCGGAAGGCAAAGGCGCCGAAGGCCCGGATGCGCACCACGCCGAGGTCGGCGTCGCGCATCGGGATGGGGTTGGCCGTGCCCCACTTCTGGTCGGTGAACTGGCGCGTGGAGATGAAGTAGATGTCGCCCTTGTAGGGGTAGTTCAGCGCGTACTTGATGCTCGCGAAGAACGACGAGATGGGCGTGTTCTTGGTGCTGATCTCGTAGGTGCCCGGGCCGAACACGTCGGACAGGCGACCCTCGGCCACGAACACCGCCGCCTGCCCCTCGCGCACCACCAGCTTGCCGCCATCCTGGATGGCCTGCTGGAACACGGGGAAGCGGTAGACGAGCGTGTTGGGCGTGTCGTCTAGCCACTGGATGACGTCGAGGAACTGGGCCTTGGCGTGCTGCGTGAGCGTAGACCAGAGAGACATCGGAGGGGCCTCGAAGCGCGGGCCGGGGAAGTCAGTCGGCCGCGTCGCTCACATCTAAGATCGAGCGCCGGAATGAAAAGCCCTCACGCGCGCCCATCGTGTCGCGCGTCGCTGGCGACAGCGAGCTCTCGGCGCGGAGACAAAAAAGCGGAACCCCCCAGATCTTGCGATCTGGGGGGCCCGTCGACGCCGGATGATTGTCCGGAAGTGGATCCCCTCCAGAGGATTCAGTCGAGATTGAGCGTCGCGCCGACCGAAGCCGTCGCGTGTACCGAGTATGCCGTTCGCTGGTCTACAGGGCCCGAGGTATTCCTGCTCGTTAGTCGACTCCTCGACGGTTGCCCGTCGTCTCACCGACTTCCTCGCGGGAGCCTCTCTCCGCACGCCGTTCCACCACGCGCCGCGCCACCGACGGACAGTCACTCGCGTGACCACCGGGGACGCTCGCCCTCTTGCCAATCGCCTTCCGCGCTCAACACCTTCAAGTTTCCTCGTGGTGATGGCCTCGGACCGCCTCGCGGCGGGTGTGCGCTACGCAAGCGCACTCAAGACGGGCAAGGTGGGGGAGACGGGGGAGATACCCAACCGGAGTCGTGGCTCGCTGGCGTTCGCCACTGCCCTCCCTGACCTTCCGTCGCGTCGCTCGCGCGCTGCTGACGGGGGCCTACGAGGACCTACGGTTGGGCCGCGAACAGGGACGAAAGTCGCTGTTCACCGCACCCTCCTGACCTTTGCGCCGACTAGCTCGATGCTGCCATCGCTGGGGTCGCTCTCTCTCTCCGCTCTCCGGCCCGGTGTTGCCACCGCGCCTTCAAGCTGCCTCTCATGGGGTTGTCCAAAGATCGCCCCTCCGTCGTACTCGCTCGAGGAGTCCACTCCCAGGACTGTTGCCAGTCCCTTCGGGCTCGATCCAGCCAGGATCTTGCCGTGTTCCGCCCTCGTGGTTTCTCACCACCTCGACGGATTACTCCTCCCCGCGCGTGCCAGGGTGTTGCACCTGGCTGACGACCATGGGGTTCACCACGTTTCTTCTCGCTTGCGAGGCGAGAGTCCCCGTGGTGCCGCTCTGCCCTCCGAAGCCTTGCTCTCTGCCGGTAGCGACGATGTGCGCGTTGCATGAGCCTCGCGCGCACCCGGTTAGCGTCACCGCGACGTTGTTCCCGTTTGGGACGCCGCGTACACCGCCAACCTTGCCCTCTCGTTCTTTCTTCCTCGCGACCACGCGGCGATTGCTCGCTGCGCGTCGCGGGGACCGGAACCCCAGGGCTTTGCTCCACCGACAGAGCCGTTCCGAGTTTCGAGGTTGCCCTCTACGCCCGGCCGATGCTCCCATGGGCTTGCCCGCTCCAACGGCGCCCGCACAAATCCACGCTCATCCCCGCGGCGGAGCCTCGCGTCGACATTGCTGCCGACGGTCATCTCCGAGAAGACGCCCAACTCCCCCGAGAGGGATTCAAGCGCGGGCTCGACTCTGGCGCCCTCCCCCCGGCGAACCGGAGCTTGGGAACCGAGGCACGAGACCCCGGGGCGAGCAGCCGACTTGCCGACTGCGTCGCTAGTAACGGAAGAACGTCAAAGACCGTTCGAGAAGAACGGCTTCTCGGTCCGGACTTCCGGGTCGCCCCGGCGTCGCGCTGTACTAGAGCAAACGCCGTGCCAAGCCCGGCGCATGGGCGGAGGCGGCTTTTCGCCGCGTCTCGTGGGAAGAAGTGATCCCAGCTAGAAACAGAAGTAGCCTGGAAAGCACAACGATTCCCTTAGAAGGATTGTTATTCATGGGAATCATCGATCCCACTGCCCCGTGTGCGTTCCTTCCCACTGCCCGGGGGCTCCCACACGCACACGCGGTTGCCCTCCGGGTCGAGCAGGCTGGCCACCGTGGCCCCCTCGGGACCCGGCCCTGGGCGCGCGATCCGCATCGCGCCGAGCTGCACCGCGCGCGCCACCGCGACAACCACGTCGGGCACGCCAACGTACAGCTCCGGCCCGGCACTCGAGGGCTCGCCGCCCGACCAGAAGCTGCCCGTCACGCCGCCAGGCGCCAGGAAGCGCACGGCGCTGCCGTCGAGCTCACCCACTGTCCACCCGAAACACTCGGCGTAGAAGCGTGCCGCGCGCGCGGGGTTGCGTGCCGCGATGCGGACGTGGACAAGCTCTCCCGGTTCCATGCCATGCCTGAACATGTGTTCATATCACATGCCACCAGAAGGAGCCTAGGGGACGGAACGCGTGCCGGTCATGCGCACGAAGTCCGACACGATGCCCCGCATCCGCTCGAGCTGCTCGTAGGTCTTGTCCAGGCGACCGGCGAGCTTCGTGTCGAGGCCCGGCGCCATCAGCGCGAGCTCGACGTTTCCCATGGCCGCCATCAGCGGCTGCGACAGCTCGTGAGCGGCTTGTCCCGCGAGCGCGACCACCGCCGCGCGCTTCTCGCTGGCCACGATCTGCCGGGTGGCGTCCTCCAGCCGTCGCGACAAGTCCTGGACCTCGCGAAGGTCCTCGATCACACCCAGACTTCCCCCGCTACCGGCGTCGCCCAGCAGGCGAACATGCACGCAGGCCGGGATGAGCTCCCCGCCGCGGCTTCGCAGCATCACCTGGCTCGCCGCAGCGCCGCCGGCATCGCGCGCCGCGCGGAGGGCGCCGCGAGCGTCGTCGGGCCGGTGGTAAAGGTCGGAAACATGCAGCAAGTCTCGCATCTCGGAGAGCGAATATGAGAACAGTTGCGATGCAGCACCGTTGCCGTGCAAAATCCGTCCACGGGCGTCGGTCACCACGACCGAGAGCGGCACCGCATCGAGCAGGGCGGTGAGGACCGCCTCGGAGTGTTCGAACATCACCGCGAGTATGAACCACCGCCGCGCGCGGACCAAGCGAGCAGCGTGGCGGCCATTACCTCTACCACCGGCACGCTCGCCGCAGCGGCGTGCCGCGCACAGTCCTCAAACTCGGGCGCCAGGTGGAGGATCGTTCCCTCGCGCTCACCGATCTTCACCCGCACCTCACCGAATTCCGTCGCGACAGATTCATGTCGCCGGGCGAGCACCACGCGTGCGCAGGACGTGGAGCGGTAGCCGAGGGTTCGCCCGTGTCGGAGGAGCGCGTCGCCCACCGCCCGGGACTCGGCTGGGGCGCACAGCGCCGTCACCAGGAGGCCCGGCCGCCCCTTCTTCATGAGCACCGGCGTGACGTAGGCATCGACGGCTCCGGCGGCGAAGAGCGCGTCGACCAGCGGGGGCACCGCCTCGCCCGTGAGCCCATCCACCTCCGCGCGGAGCTCGATCACCTCCTCGACGGCGCCTGCATCGCCGTCGCCGAGGATCACGCGCACGACGTTGGGGTGGCTGGCCGGATCCCAGGTGCCGGCACCGGTCCCGGCGCGCACCACGCGCATCGCCGGCATCGTGCCCGAGCGCATCAGCGCGGCCACGAGCGCCGCACCAGTGGGCGTGACGGTCTCGCCGCGTGCGACCGAGCCCTCCACGAGGAAGCCGCGGAGGCATTCGACGGTGGCGGGGGCCGGCAGAGGGATGCGACCATGCGCTGCGACCACGCTACCGCTCCCCAGCGGGAGCGGCCCCACGACGATGTCGTCGATGCCGAGGAGATCGAGCGCTGCCGAGGCGGCGACGATATCGACGATGGAATCGACAGCGCCGACTTCGTGAAAGCTCACGGCGTCCGCCGGCATCCCGTGCACTCGGCCTTCCGCCGCGGCGAGCACGCCAAAGGTCGCGAGAGCGCGCCGCTTGACACCCTCGGTGAGCGTGGAGCCCTCGAGTAGAACGCGGATGTCTGCCCAGCGACGAGAGTGACCGCCGTCGTCGTGATCGTGGTCGTGACCGTGGTCGTGACCGTGACCGTGGTGATGATCATGCTGGGGATCGTCCAACTCGACGATGAAGCGCGTCGCGGCGAAGGGACCGCGCCACGCCGTCTCCACGCGCGCCGACCAGCCCGTGACGCCAAGTTTGGCCACTTCCGCGAGGACACTGTCGAGCGGCGCGCCGGCGTCGATGAGCGCCGCGACCAGCATGTCGCCCGCAATCCCCCCCACCGGGTCGACGAAGGCCCTCATGCGGGCTCCTGCCGGAGCGCCACGGCACGGTTGATGCGCGAAGCCGCGAAGGCCGCGCCGAAACCGTTGTCGATGTTCACCACCACCACGCCCGGCGCACAGGAGTTGAGCATCGACAGGAGCGCCGCGACCCCCCCGAAGGAGGCGCCGTAGCCCACGCTCGTGGGCACCGCGATCACCGGCACGCGCACGAGGCCGCCCACCACCGACGGCAACGCGCCGTCCATCCCCGCCACCACCACCAGCGCGTTGCATCGCCGCAGCTCATCGACTCGCCGGAGCACCCGGTGCACCCCCGCCACCCCCACGTCGACGAAACGCTCGACGTGGTTGCCGAGCACGCGGGCGACCAGCGCCGCCTCGGCCGCCACCGCGCCATCGCTGGTGCCCGCGCTCACCACGCCGATCCGGCCCACCCCCGGGCCCGGCTCCCCCACGATCACCGCCCGCGCCTCGTCGTCATAGCGGGACCCCTCGCCGAGCGCGCTCACGACGGCAACGCCCTTCTCGGGGCTCACACGTGTCGCGAGGCCCACCTGCCCCTTGGACCGGAGCAGACCCAGCACCGCCGCCACCTGCTCCGCCGATTTTCCCTCGCCGTACACCACCTCGGGAAAGCCGGTTCGTGCGTGCCGATCGAGGTCGACCGTCGCGAACGGAAGCTCACCGTCAGGGGGATCACTGGCGCCTGGCATGGCCGGCCCTATACCCTGTGTGCTCGTGCTCCTGCTCGCCGCCGCCGCGCTCGCTGCCGACCTCGGGGTGTACCGGGGTGCTCTCCGCCTGGTGGACGAGCGGTACCTCTGGCCCGAGCGCATCGTGCCGGACGCGATGTTCCGGGCCGCAGCCGACCGTCTCGAGTCCGAGGTGGAATGGCTGCAGTCGACGGAAGAAGGTCGCCTGGTGAAGCTTCGCGGCGGGCGCTGGACCACGACGGTCCGCCTCGGCGACGACCTGGCCGCCGCCCTGGCCGAGCTGGAAGACGCGGTGCGCGCCGCCGGCCTGCCCCTCGACGACCAGCTCGACCTCCGCGCGGAAATCTTGCGCGGGGCGCTGTCGACGCTCGACCGCCACAGCGTCGTGCTCAGTGGCGACTCCCTCGAACGTTTTGACGAGCGGCTCTCCGGCACGCTCACCGGAATCGGCGTCACCCTGCGCGACATCGACGGCCACCTGACCGTCATCGAGACCTTCGAGCACGGCCCGGCCGCGCTGGCCGGCATGCGCGTCGACGACCGCGTGGCACGAATCGACGGCGTCAGCACGGTGGGGATGACCCCGGCCGACGCCACCGAGCGCATTCGCGGCCGCGCGGGCACGCCCGTCCGCCTCGACGTGCAACGCGGCGCGACGCTCATCGAGCTCAACCTGGTGCGGCAGGAGCTGTCGATCCCCAACGTCACGCATGCCACCGGGCCGCGAGGCGTGGGCGTGGTGAAGATCGAGCACTTCTCGGAGCAAACGACCGCGAACCTGCAGCAGGCGATCGATGCGCTTCGCACCACGGGGGCGCTCGACGATGGTCTGGTGGTCGACCTGCGCGGCAACACGGGGGGCTCGCTCGTACAATCGGCGAAGTCTGCCGACATGTTCGTCGATGGCGGCGTGCTGGTGACCACCGCTGGGCGCAACGGCGACAAGGTGCCGGGCCTCGTCCGGCAGATCGACGCCCGGGCCGAACCAATGGCCTACGACGGCCCAATCATCGTGCTCGTCGACCACGAGACCGCCTCCGGCGCCGAGATTCTCGCCGGCGCCCTGCTCCATCTCGACCGCGCGTTGCTCATCGGGGAGACGAGCTTCGGCAAGGGCACCGTCCAGACCTTGTACCCGCTCGCGGAGGGCCTGAAGCTCAAGCTCACCGTCGCCGAGTACATCCTCGACGACGACGCCCACGTGGCCACCGTGGGCCTAGTGCCCGACCTCGCGCTCTACCCGGTGAACGTGGAGGACGGCAGCGCCTGGTACGCCGATGCCCAGCGTGTGCGCTCGCGACTCGGCGCCGACACCCCCCTGCTCCACTGGCCCGACGCACCGGGGAAGGATGGCGGCCCCCGGCGCGACGACCCGCTCGAGGTGGCCGTGTCGATCCTGACTGCGGGCGGCGGCGCCACCCGTGATGAGCTCATCCGCACGCGAGACGCGCTCTTGCCTGCGCTCGCGGCGCAGCAGGAGGGCCGCGTGCAGGACGCCCTGCACGGGGTGGGGCTCGACTGGCTCGGTGCCGACATCAGCGGCGAGCCCCGAGTCGCCGCGAAGCTCACGCCGCTCACGACGCCGCGGGCCGGCGAGACCGTGGAGCTCAGCGTCACCGTGGAAAACCTCGGGCCGCCTCTCGCACGCGCCGCGATCCGCCTGCGCTCAACGAGCCCAGCATGGGACGACCTCCTCTTGCCCGTCGGGAAGCTCACGGCCGGGGCCACGGCCAGTGGCCGCGCCAGGGTTCGCCTCAACGCGGACATGCCCGCGCGAGAAGACCGCGTCGTGGGCGTGCTCGAGTGCGAGGGCTGCGAGCCGAGCGTCGTCTGGGACGGCACGCTCGCCGTCGAAGGTCTCGGCCCCCCCGACGTGTCGGTGCGCGCGCGCCTGGAGGGGGGCGACGTGCTCGTCGAAGTGCGGAACGAGGACGGCCGCAGCCTGGGAGGCGTGCGGGCCACTCTGGCGTTCCCCGGCGTGGAGGGCCTCGAGCTCGGTGAACCCACCCGGGACCTCGCGATTCTGGCGCCCGGCGAGTCGCACCTCTACCGCCTTCCGATCGCGATCGCGTCGAGCTACTCGGCGACCACATTGCCGCTTCAGGTGGAAGTGCGTGCCGATGGCCACGGGCGGATCGCGCGCTGGTCGGTGCCGGTACCACGCGATGGAAGCCCTTTGACGCGCGACGCGCCGGAAGTGACCGCTCGCACATCACGGTCGCGACAGCATCCAGGCACGACGACGCTCAGCCTCCGCCTCGCCGACGACGATGGCATCGACCACGTGGTCGTCTTTGGGGGGACCGAGCGCGTGGACCGTACCCGCTGGGACGCGTCCGTAGACTGGAACGAGGAGAAGCTGTTCTGGTCGGCGAAGGCGGGCAAACGGGTGACACATTCGGTGGACGTGCCGGTGGAGCCGGGCACCAACCGATTCACGGTGATCGCCGAGGACAAGTCAGGGCTTCGCACCGTGCGCACCGTGTACGTGTACGGCGACGGTGAGCCGCCGAGCGACGACGGCGTTGCATTCTCGGGTGGCTAGCCCCTCCGCCGAGAAGGCCCGCGCCTAGAAGGCGTAGGCACCGACGAGCAGCGACGACGAGGTGGTCACCGCCACCAGTCCCTCGTCGCCGTCGGTCCAGGCCGCCACGCCGGTGGCCGTGCCCGAGCTGATGTTCACGTCCTGGTAGGTCCAGCCGTCGATCTCGGAGCCCCAGGCCACCCGCACGCTGGCGTCGCTATTGACCCAGGCCACCAGGTAGTTGCCGTCCGCCGTGCGCGATGCGCTCGCGATGGTGGGACTGTCAACGGCCGTGCCGAGCTGCACCTCGTTGCCGTCGCCTTCGACGATGATCACCCGGCGCAAGACCGGGTCGGCAACGACGGCGCTGGTCCCCGAGTCGTCAGCCCAGCTGTCGAGGTCGCTCGCGTCGTAGGTCCACTCCACGTCGCCCGAGAAGCTGGGCGCGGCGGAGTCGGGGTCGAAGGCGTAGCGGTACACGCCATCCACGTTGGCCAGCACCGAGGGGCCGGTGGCCATGTCGAGCGCGCACGCGGTGGCCGACGCGTCGCCGCCCGACATCGTCTGGTTCACGTCCGCGTTGGCGCTCGCGGTCAGTTCGTCGACCCGCACGTAGGTGAGCGCGCCATTCGACCCGCCGTCGCACGCCACGGCGAACACTCGACCGGTGCCGTCGAGGGCCACCGAGACGTCATCGGGCGCATCGTACTCGGAGGTGCTCTGGGCGGTGCAGTCGCCGGCCGTCCCCGTCGTGAGCGGGTAGGACACGATGCGAACGGCCCGGGAGCTCGAGTACGAGAAGCCCAGCGCCCCGTACAGGGTGTCGTCGGCGATGATGAAGTCGTGTCCCGCGCCGACCGAGTAGTTGCTCGGGTCGTAGGACGACTTGCTCCACGGCAAGGTCGTGACGAGCTCGGCGTCGTTGACGATGTAGCCGACGTCCCATACCACGGCAAAGCCTGCGTCAAACCAGATGTCCTCATCTGCGGTCGTGACTTTCTCGGTCGCGACAGACACATACACGCGGTCGCGAGCTTCCACAACCACCGGGGAGCGCGGGTTGATCCAGGTGTACCCCTCGATCTCGATGGCCATCACGCTTGAGTCACCCCCGTCGCAGTCCTGGTCGATCAAGTCGGCCGGGGTCTCCACGGCGCGCGGTCTCACGCCATCCTCGGTGTCGTCGCAATCGCCCGCCGAGAGCCCGCCGCTGCCCTCGACCCCCTCGGTCGCGAGGCCCTCGTAGTCGTCGGGCACGTAGCCGTCGCGATCCGCGTCGTAGTCGTCGAAGCCGTCGCAGGCCTCGTCGAAGCCCGTGTAGTACGTCTCGGCAACCCCAGGGTTGAAGTTCTCGTCGGCGTCGTCGCAGTCGCCGCCGGGCAAGTTCCCACTCGGTTCGACGTAAACCGTCTCGAGACCGAGGTACTCGTCGGGCACGAAGCCGTCGCCGTCGGCGTCGTAGTCGTCTTCGCCGCCGCAGTCACTGTCGTAGCCGTTGTAGGCCACGTCATCGATGCCCGGGTGCACCGCGTTGTTGTCGTCGTCGCAGTCGTCGCCGGGCAAGAGCCCGCTCGTGGGCACATACAGCGTGGTGAGTCCCAGGTACTCGTCAGGCACGTAGCCGTCGCCGTCCTGATCGTAGTCGTCGTCGCCGCTGCAGTCCTGGTCGACGCCGTCGTAGAAGCTGTCGGGTTGCTTGGGTGAGACGGTGGGTTCGGCGTCGTCGCAGTCGCCGCCAGGAAGCTGCCCGCTGGTCTTGACGCCTTTGGTGGTGAGGCCGACGAACTCGTCGGGCACGTAGCCGTCGGCGTCCTGGTCGTAGTCGTCGCCGCCGCCGCAGTCCTGGTCGACGCCGTCGTACCAGATCTCGGGCGTCGCAGGCGAGATCGTGACGTTGTTGTCGTCACAGTCCTTGTCGGCGGTCATGCCGTCGCCGTCGTCGTCGACCTGACCGGCGCGCGACGCCACGTCGGCATCGGTGATCCAGTTGCAGCCCGTCAGCAGCCCGAGAATCACGGCTCCTGGCAACATTCCGAGGCGTTCCATCCCGTGCGCTCCGCCGGCCACGGTATCACGGGCTCAGGGGGGGTCGCCCAGGTACAAGAGCCACTCGCGATTACCCGCCTTGGCGCCCGGAACCGGCGACTCGAGCTCACCGAGAAGCACGAATCCCTCGGACACTGCCGCCTCCGCCACGCCCACGATCGCGGCGCGACGCGCATCCTCGTCCGACACGAGCCCGCCCTTGCCCACGTGCGCCCGTCCCACCTCGAACTGCGGCTTGACCAGCACCACGGCCTCCCCTCCCGAAGCGAGGAGCCGTCGGACGGTGGGCAGGATGAGCCGGAGGCTGATGAAAGAGAGATCGCCGACCACCAGGCTGACGGGCTCGGGCAACGACGCGAGGTGACGCGCGTTGGTCTTCTCCATCACCACGACGCGGGCATCGGTGCGCAACGACCAGGCGAGCTGCGCCTGGCCCACGTCGACGGCGTACACGCGGGTGGCGCCACGCTGGAGCAGACAGTCCGTGAATCCACCGGTCGACGCGCCCAGATCCGCGCACACCCGTCCCGAAGGTGCAACGCCAAAGTGGTCGAGCGCCGCCTCCAGCTTCAGGCCGCCGCGCGACACGTAGCGGAGTGGCGGCGCACGAAGCCGGATGACGGCGGAGTCGCGCACTCTGGCGCCCGGCTTGTCGACGGGCACCTCGTCCACGAGCACGTTGCCGCTGCGGATCTCGGCCTGCGCGCGCTCGCGCGTGGCGACGAGCCCGCGAGCCACCAGGCTGAGATCGAGCCGCTCGCTGCCCTTCAGTGGGCCCGCTCCACCGCGAAGCGAGCCAGTTGCACCAGCGGCTGCGCGCCCGACAGGTCGGCCACCGCGTCGATCGCCGTCCGGGCAAGGCGCTGGGCCTCGGCGGCCGTCCAGTCGCGGCCGTGGAGTCGCACGAACGAGGGCGGCCCCGCGTCGCCCGCGTCCTGGTCGGCGTCGAGCACGTCGTCGGCCACCTGGAAGGCCAAGCCGATCAACTCGCCGTACACCGTCACCTGCTCCAGATCGCGGGCGCCTCCGGCGATCGCGCCCATGCGCACGGCGCCACGAATCAACGCGCCGGTCTTGAGCCGGTGGAGCAAGACGAGGGAGTCGAGGTCGTGCGCGAGGTTCTGGATGTCGCGGTATTGACCGCCCACCATGCCGCGAGCCCCGCCCGCGAGGGCAAGCTCGGCCACCAGCCGCGGCGAGGAAGCGATGCGGGCGAAGGCCTCGGTGAGGAGCGCGTCGCCCACGAGGATCGCGACCGCCTCGCCATAGACCTTGTGCGCCGTGGGGCGGCCACGACGGAGATCATCGTCGTCCATCGCCGGGAGATCGTCGTGCACCAGCGAGTAGGTGTGCAAGAGCTCCACCGCCACCGCCGCGTCGATCGCCTCGGTGAAAGGCGCGCCGGCGGCCTCACAGGCGGCGAGCGCCAACAAGGGACGGATTCGTTTCCCACCGGTGAGGATGGGGTACTGGCAGGCCTCGCGCAGAGCAACGGGCTGGACATCGGCGAAACAAGCCGCGAGTTCCGCCTCCACACGCGCGAGCCGGGGCCGGGACCACTCGAGGAGCTCCGGACTCATGGGACGGGCACCGGGGCAGGCGCCGGCGGCGCCACCGGGGGCAGCTCGGCGATGATCTCTTCCGTGATGAGTGGGCCGCCACCCACGTCACCCGGCGCGGCGATGGGCTCGACCACCGCGACCGAGGCGGCGCGCGCCTCGATGGCGAGCACGCGCTCCACGTAAGCGAGGACGCGACCGCGGATGGAGGGGTCGAGCGTGTCGGCGGCGAGCGCAAGGTCGCGAAGTTCCACGAGTCGGTCGCGACGATCCACCTCGTCGGCCACGGCGAGGAGGGCGTCGATGCTCGCGACGACGGTCCCTGTCGCTGTGCCGGTGGCCGCGAGCGCCACCGGATCGGGGGCGACGGGCGCAGGCGAGCCTCCCCCGTAGGGAACGATGGTGCACGCGAACGCCAGCCACAAGAGCACGGTCGGCGGCTATCCCGGCTCGCCGGGGGGTCCCACCTCGGGGATTGTCGGCGGGGGCGACGGCACCGCAGGATCGACGCCCTCCTCGGGCTCCGGCGGGCCGAACTCCACGTCGTCGGGAAGGGCAATGGCGCCTGATGGTTCCGCCTCCACGGGCACGACCGCCGCCGTCGGTTTCTCGCCGACCGGCGCGAAGAGCCTCTCGGGCGGCTGCCCCCCCGTGGTCAGCGTGCTCATGCCGCTGCCCTGGAGGCCCGTGCCCAGCGCCGTGTCGACACGCTCAAGGCCAGGACTCGGGAGGTATTCGTCGCTGCCACCGGGGCCGAGCAGCCCGGCCCGCGCCAGTCCCTCGACCGTCGCCACCCAGGCTGGCAAGGCCCCGTTGGCGCCCTGGATGCGCAACGATCCTCGGCGCATCGAGGTGTTGGCGTCGTAACCAACGTAGGCGCCCACGGTAAGGCCGCTTCCCCAGCGCGGCGCGCCACCGCCCTCGGCGAAGGCAGGCACCACACCGAGGAACGCCGCGTTGCGGTAGTCATTGGTGGTGCCCGTCTTGCCGGCGAGCGGCACAGGCTTGCCGCCAAGTGTGACCGCCGCGGCGGCGCGACGCCCCGTGCCGTGCTGCACGACATTGCGCAGCACGCCGCCCACCAGTTCCCCGGCCCGCGGGTCGGTCAGGCTCTCCGCCTCGTTGCGCAGGCGGTAGATGACGTTGCCGCCGGCATCGCGGATCTCGGCGATGAGCGCGGTTCGCTCGTCGCTCTCGGGCAAGAGAAAGCCAGAACGGAGGCCGATCACCGAACCGCCCTCGTAACCCTCGCCCGCGAAGCTCTGTCGCTCTCCGCGCAGCAGACCCTGGTACAAGCTGGCCATCTCAACCAGCGTGGTATCGGCGGCGCCGAGGGGGAGGGTGAGATTCTCGGGCAGCTCCGCACTCACGCCTAGTTCGCGGGCCACGTGAACCAGGTAGCGAACGCCCACGAGCGTGCGCCAGTCGGTGTTCTGAGAGAGGATCTCTGGGTCGTAGGGGTCGCGCGCCGCCATCTCTCCGAGACGATGGTCGAGTGCCGCACGCAGGGCGCGCAAGGTGCCGAGGTGAATGCGCGCGTCGACGATCAGGGCGCCCTGCGCGTCGGCCGAGAGCGCCTCACCGACCGATTCCGTCCCGAGTAAGCCTGCCTCGGAGGCCGGGATGGGCACGAAACCCGCCGGGGGACGGCCGCACGCGGTGACGCCGCTGACCGGGTCCCAGGTGAGCGACGCGACCGGCGACGCCAGGCAACGCCGGGCGCTGGCCTCGAGCGAAAGGAAGTTGTTGTTCAAGGCGGCGAGCCGGGCGTCACGCTCGGCCGAGCGGGCGGTCCGCTCCACTCGGGCCAGCTCGGCGGCCACCCCGCTGCCGTGAAGCAGGGACCGGAGTGCCAACGCGTCTTCGGGGTGGGCCCCGGCGCCGAGCCCCGCAATCACGTCGGCGCGCGCCCGGGTGAAGGCATAGGACTCCAAGTCGGCGGCGCTGGCCCGGATCACCGCCTCGTCGCGCATCCGCACCGCGAAGGCCTCCGGCGTCTCGCCGGCTCGCGGCGCGAGGTCGACCATCTGCGCGATCCGCTCGAGCTGCCTGCTGTCGAGCCGATCGACGAGGTGTGCGAGCAACCATACGCTGGCAACGTTTTCCGACCGGGCACCGGCCGCCGCCATCGAGAGGAAGGGGTCGGAGGCGTGGTCGGGGCGCGGGTAGTACCAGACGCCACGGAACGGGAAGACTGCCCTGCGATTATCGAGCACGTCCGTAGGCAGCCAACCTAGCTGCACGGCCGCGTAGTACACCAGCGGCTTCCACGTGGACCCGAACTGCCGCTGGGCGGTGGAGGCCCGGTTGAAGTTCCGGTTGTCGTTGCCGCCGACCATCGCGCGCACGAGGCCGTTCTCGAGAACGATCACGGCGCCCTGGAGCCGGGGTCGAAACTCGAGGTCGCAGGCTCGCGCGTCGGCGCGAACGCTGGCGAGGACGAAGCGACCGGGCGCCAGCGCGGCGACAACGGCCTCGGATTTCACGCCGAAGGCGGTGGCCACGCGATCCACGCCCGCAGGGTCGACGGGACACGGGCGCCCGCCCACGTCGAGCATCACCGCCGATTCCCCCGTGGGCGCTGCGACGCGGGCCGCCTGGAAGCTCATCGCCTGCAATGGCTGGTTGGGCGAGGCCTCGCTCGCCGCGCTGTCTGGCAGGAGCAGAGCGTCCAGCGTGGGCTTCTCGAGGGGCGGCGCGAGCTCGGTGAGGTGGTGCCAGAGGCCGTAGGTCGCGGCCGCCTGGGCGCGGTGGTCCACCGTGGTGACAATGCGCAGGCCGGCCGTCGACGGGTTCTCGATGCCAGCCCGTTCGAAAAGCTCGATGAACTCGGGCTCCTCGAGGCGGCGCTGCACCTCGTCGAGCACCACGCTGCGGTCGTAGCGGAACGCGCCCCGGCGGAAGGCCAGCGGCTCGGTGAGCAGCGCTGCGGCCTTGGCCTCCGGCAGGTAGCCCTCCTCGACCATGCGGCGGACCACGTAGGAGGTACGTTTTTCCGCAGCGTCGATCGCGGCCTGGCGCCGCTCCTCTGTCTGCCCGATGAACGGATTGTAGCGGCTCGGTGCCTTCACCATGCCTGCGATGAAGGCACATTCCTTCGTCGTCAACGCAGCGGGGGTCTTGTCGAAGAAGTAGCGCGCCGCGATGCCGATGCCTCGACCATTCGCCGAGACGTGGAACTGGTTGGCGTAGAACTCGAGGATGTCTTCCTTCGAGAAATGCGCCTCGAGCCGCGCGGCGTTCACCAGCTCGGTGATCTTGCTGCGGAGACTCCGATCTGGCCGATAGAATAGGTTCTTCGCAGTTTGTTGCGTGAGCGTCGAGCCGCCGGCCACCACCGAGCCCGCCTGCACGTTCTGCACGAGCGCGCGCACGATGTGCTTGGGATCCACGCCCGGGTGGGAGAAGAAGTTACCGTCTTCCGCCGCGACGATCCCATTGATCCAGTCGCGCGGCAAGTCTGCATAGGGAACGTAGTTACGATGTTCCTGATCGAAGAACACGCCCATCGGCGTGACCCCGTCCCGGTAGTAGACCGGCGATTCCTGGGCGATGATCGCGAGGATCGACCCGCGCGTGAACTCGGGCCCGGGCTCGTCAACCACGTAGACCTTGTAGCCATAGCCGCAGGCCACGCTGCTCACGAGCGCCAGAGCGCCGACCCACTTGAGCAAACGAGCGAGCCAGAGCCTCATCGCGAGGCCTCCCGCAATCGGGACGCCTCAGCCAGCAATTCGAGGGCGCGGGTGTACGACGCGTCGGGGCTGAGCCGCTCGGCCACGGCCCGGCAGGCCTCCCCGAGCCCCCGGGCGCTCCCGATGCGAACGAGGGCGCGGGCGTAGTCGCCCACGGTATCGGCGACGAGCCAAGACTCCGGCAGCACCTCCGCCGCGCCGTTGGCCGACGTGGTGATGGCGGGCACGCCACACGCCATCGCTTCGAGGCAGGCATTCGCGAACGGGTCGTAGAGGGTGGGCAGCATCATCGCGTCGGCTGCCTGCAAGAAGCGTTCCGGGTCGCGTTGCGCGCCGAGAAACTTCACCCGGGGCGGGGCGGCGACGGGCGCGTCTGCACCGACAACCCAGAGCGTCCACTCGTCGGGCAGCGCCGCGATTGCCGTAGCGAGCCCCTTGCGCCTGAAGCCATTACCAAGGAATATCGCTACCTTTCCGTGGTCCCGCAGCTCGTCCCGCACGGCGGCTCGTACCTGAGCGTCGGGCCGGAAACGTGTACCGTCCACGCCGTTGTACACGACCTCGACGCGCCGCGGACGGTAGTCGCGGGCGAGTCCCTCGGCGCCGAGCCGGCTGTTCGCAATCACGATGCGCGCCGCCCGCACAGCGGCCCGGTCGACTGCGGTCTCGAACCAGTCGTCGGGGTTCAACCGGCGACGCACCGGATGTGCCCGTCGCAAGTAGTCGGCATGTGAGCCGCCCCCCGCCCGGAAAAGATCGTGGCCACCGGTGCGACCGAAGCCCATCACCGCCTCGTATTGTCCCGCCTTGATGGCCCTCGACGCGGACAACCAGAGGGAGGCGAGCTTGGCTGGACGAAACATCCGGAGGTGGACGAAGCGAACTCCCGGTTCAGTCGCGAGATCGCCGCGTACCTCGTTGCACAGCACCGAGACTTCGTGCCCCTGCTTCACCAGGAAACGCGCGAAGCCAACGAGGTAGCGCTCGGTGCCCCCGTTGGTCGTGAAACGGCGATGAACGAGCGCAATCTTCATAGGCGACGGCGTCCCCATTTCAAGAGCACGTACAAGGCCCCAAGTGAGGCGTAGAGCAAGCCGGGGAAACCGTCCCGGAATCCGCCGCGGAAGACGAAACCCCGCGCGAAGTGCCACATAGGGCGGAAGAATAGGTCGAGCAGCGAGCCGTTCCGGGCGTCGATCTGCGTGTAACGGTCGATGCGCGCGAGGTGATCGGCCAGGGACCGGTAGGGCACGTGCACCAGCTCGCCGCCAAGGTCGGCCACGTTCCCATCGACCACGAGCACGTCGTGAGGGTCACGCCCCTCCCACCGCGCCTTGTCGCGACGCGCCAAGCGCACGCGGCGATCAGGCCAGGCGAGCCCGCCGCGTAGCGGTCGACCGAGGTACACGTTGCGACGGCACAGCCGGTACGCATCGGCTCGAGGCGCAGCCAGTTCGCGGATGATCGCCTCGCGGAGGGTGTCCCCCACCGTTTCGTCGGCGTCCACGCTGAGCACCCAGTCGCCACGCGCGGCGGAGAGGGCTCGGTTCTTCTGGGCCACGAAACCCGGCCAGTCGGTGCTCTCCACCCGCGCGTTCAGCGCCAGGGCACGCTCGACGGTGCCGTCGGTGCTGACGCTGTCGAGCACCACGACCTCGTCGCAGAAGTCCAGGGAGCGTAGGCACGCCTCGATCCGGTCGGCCTCGTCGCGGGTGATGATGACGGCGGAGAGCATGGGACCGAGCGCGCTATCTTCCGTAGCATGAGTGACACCGGGAGGAGATTCAGCCGAGACTACGCCCAGGCACGGGAACGGTTCCGCGAGGCCACCCGGGGACACGAGCACGGCGCGGTGAATCTCACTGCGGATCTCAGCATCGACTGGGCCTGGGTGGGGCCGCAGGACGCGGAGCGCGTGCTCCTCTACACGAGTGGCCTGCACGGCATCGAGGGATTCGGCGGCGGTGCGGCGCAGCTGGAGACGCTTGCCGTCGGTGCAGATGTCGCGACAATGTACGTGCATGCCCTCAACCCGTACGGGTGGCACCACCTGCGACGCGTCAACGAGAATAACGTCGATCTCAACAGAAACTTCCTGCTTGACGGGCAACCGTACCAGGGTGCGCCGCCCGCCTACGCGCAACTCGACAGCCTGCTCAACCCCACCACACCGCCTGGGGGCATCGACTCCTTCTGGCTTCACGCGGCCTGGGCCGTGGTGACCCAGGGCTATGGCGCGATGAAGAACGCGATCGTCTCGGGCCAATACGACTATGAACGTGGATTATTCTTCGGCGGCTCGAAGATGGAGGCCGGGCCGAGGGCCGTGGCGGAGTTGCTCGTCGCGAGGCTGTCGCGCCGGGAGCGGGTCGTGCACGTGGACTGGCATTCGGCGCTGGGGAAATACGCCGACCGCACGCTGGTGCTCGAGGGCTCGGTCGACGCGGCCGCGGCGGCGCGTGTGCGGCGCGTCATGGGCGAGGGCGTCCGCACCTGGGACGCCGCCGACGCGAGCGCCTACACCATCCGCGGCGGGATGACCGCCTACCTCCAGTCGAAGCTCCCAGGCGTGCGCTACGACGGCCTCACCTGCGAGTTCGGTACGCAGCCCAACCTGCAAGTGCTCGCGGCGCTCCGCGCGGAAAATCGGCTGCATCACTGGGGAACGCCGACCGATGACCACCCGGCGCGGGCGGCGATGCGAGCCGCCTTTGCGCCCCGAGAGGCGAGGTGGGAGGCCGCTGTGCTCGCCCATGCCCGGGAGGTGCATGCGCACTGCCACGCCTTGATCGAGGCCTGATCCGCCGCCCCGAAATACAAGAAGCGCCCCGCCGTCCCCAGCGACCATTTTTTGGCAAGCACGCTGGCTAGGGGGCGCGGGCAAGCCCCTTGCATGTCGGAGTTGGCATGTCCCTGCCCAGAGTTTCCCTCGCCCTCTCGATCCTCGTCGCCACCGGTGCGGCGCTCGGCTGCGCGGGGAGCTGCCCCGGGGGCGATCCCGTCGACGAGCTCGCCGCCAGCGTGCTCACCGACCCCGCGACCACCCTCGCCGTGGCCGAGGTCGACGGCGCGCCGGACATCCCGGCGATCCGACCCGGCGAGTTGGCCGTGATGGCCCCCACCGGTAGCGGGCTGCAGGTCTTGGCCGTGGCCCCGCAGGGCGCCGGCCGGGAGCCATCGCAAGTCGCCGTGATCTTCGACCGTCCGATGGTCGCGCTCACGGCGCTCGCGGAAACGGTGCCAGTCACCTGCCAACCCGCCATCGACGGGCGCATGCGCTGGGCGGGCACCAGCACCGCCGTGATCGTGCCGAAAAGTGGCCGTTTCCCCGCCGCCACCGAGTACAGTTGCCAGGTTGCCCCGGGCACGGCCGCGCTCGACGGCACCGCCCTCGAAAACACGGTGGCTTGGAGCTTCTCGACGGAGGTGCCAGCGCTCGAACGAAGCTGGCCTCGCGCGGGCGAGCGCGCCTGGGACATCGAGAAGCCCATCGTCTTGCGCTTCAACCAGCCCGTCGAGCCCTCGGCAGTCCAGTCCTTCCTGCACCTCGCCACCGAGGATGGCCGAGCGCTCGGCGTCACCGCCAGCGCCAGCACCGGGGAGCACGCCGAGGCCGACACGGTGGAGCTCTCCGCCCAGCTCGAGCGCGATGCCGCCTACGTCCTCACCATCCGAGCGGGCATGCGCGGCGCTGAGGGACCACTCCCCCTCGCCGCCGACGCCGAGCTGAGGTTCCACACCACGCCTCGCGCGGGCATCGCCGAGTACAGCCCACAGGGCAACGGCGACGGGAGCGGCGTGGATCCCGAGTCATCGATCCGCATCGTGTTCAACACAGAGATCGACGGCATGAAGGCGGCCGAAAAGATCCAGATCTCGCCCACTCCGCCCGATGGCTGGCGGCCTGCGGAAACCTACACCAGTCGCTATTGGTACTATAATCCGCGTCTAAACCCGCAAACGACCTACACCGTCACGGTGGCGGCGGGAATCGAAGACATCCACGGCCAAACGACGCCGGAGGCGGTGTCCTGGAGCTTCACCACCGGCGACCTCGCCCCCCTGCTCGACGCGCCCTGGGCCACCTCCCAGCTCTACCCGGCCAACAACCCGCCAACCGTCCCGGTGCGTTTTCGTAATGTCTCCAGTGTGCACGCTGAGCTCGAGCGCATCGATCCTGCCGTGATTCTGGGGGCACGCGCAGAGTTCAGCGACTTGCTGGATCGGCAGGGCGGGCGCCAGGTGGTCGTGCAGTCCCCCGCGGAGCGCAACGTGCTTCACCGCGCGATGCTGTCGATGTCCCCGGAGCTGGTCGGCGGGCATGGCCTCGTGCGCGTGAGCACCTGGTCGCCCGAGGTGCTGGACTGGCAGGGCCACCCGGAGCGGCGATCCGCTGTCTTCCAGGTGACCGACCTCGGCGCCAACTTCAAGCTCACTCCGGACGGCGCGACGGTGTGGGTCACCCATCTCGGCGACGGCACACCCGCGCCCGGCGCCGCCGTCGAACTGTGGCGAGGCGGTCGCAAACTATGGGCGGGCACGTGCGACAAGGACGGCGTGGCCCTGGCCACGGGCGACTTCATCGACGACGGCGAGTCGGACTGGAGCGGCGAGGAGGTCCTGGCCGTGGTGCGCAACGGCACCGACGTCGCCATCGTGGGTCACCGCACGCGGGAAGGCCTCGACCCCTGGCGGGCGGGGGCCTGGTCGGCCTTCGATCCCGACGGCAAGCGCTTGGACATCGAGGCCTTCACCGACCGGGGCGTGTACCGGCCGGGCGACACTGCGCACGTGGCGGTGACCGCCCGAGTCGCCGACATGCAGGGCCTCTCCGCCACGGGCGGGGCGCTCAGCTGGTCGGTCAGCGACCCTGACGGCGCCGACGCGGGCAGCGGCGCATGCGCGCTCAGCTCCGGCGGAACATGTACGTTTGATGTCGCGACACCCGACGACGCGCGGCTGGGCGACTGGTCGGTGCGGCTCGAGAGCGAAGACGGCCTGAGCAGCGCCTATGCCTCGATCCCTATACGCGCCTACCGAGCCCCGGCCTTCCGGGTCGACGTGGCCGGACCAGAGCGGCTGGTGGCGGGCGACACGCTGAACGTCAAGGCCGACGCCCGCTACCTCTTCGGCGCACCGATGAAGGGGGCCAAGGCCAAGTGGTCGGTGCGCCGCGTGGCCCGGGAGCCCTCCTTCAGCGAGTTCGAGGGCTACCGTTTCGCCGCGCTGCCTAGCGACGACCTCTGGTCGATGCCGGAGGCCGTGGAGGAGCCAGTGTCGAGCGGCAATGGCGTGATCGACGCGGAAGGCCGCCTCGCCGTCTCGCAGGGCCTCCCTGCCGAGCAGGTGTCGCGACCGTATAGTTACCTGGTGGAGGCCACCGTCACCGATACCGACCGCCAGCAGGTGAGCGCTCGGGCGCTCGTCGAGGTCGACAGCGCCAGCGTCTACCCGGGGGTGAAGCCCGAGGGGTGGCTTGCCGAGGCCCAGAAACCGACCCGCGTGCTCGTCACCGCCGTGAGCCCCGAGGGAAAGCTCGCCAAGGGGGCCAGCATCCGCACCACGTTGCTTCGGCGTACTTGGGACAACATCCGCGAGCGGGGGATCGACGGTACCTGGCGCTGGGTCAGCAACAAGAAAGACGAGGTCGTCACCTCTGGAACCGTGAGCGCCGGTCTGGGCTCCTCCTGGTCCTTCACCCCAGAGGCCGGGGGCTACTACATCGTGCGCGCCGAGAGCATCGACAAGGCCGGTCGCACCGCCTCCGCCGAGGCGGGGATCTGGGTCTTCGGCGGCGACGTCAGCTGGGCTCGCTCCGACGATCATCAGCTCGAACTCGTGCACGACCGCCTGCGTTACAAGCCGGGCGACACCGCGCGAATCCTCGTGAAGGGCCCGAAACGCGGACTCCGCGCCCTGGTCACGGTGGAGCGCGAGGGGATCTGGTCACGCCGGGTGATCACCCTCGACTCCACCTCGGCCACCGTTACCGTGCCCATCACCGCCGAGATGGCCCCCAACGCCTTCGTCAGCGTCGTCGCCGCCGAGGGCGCTCCGCCCGCCGACAAGCCCGGAGCAGGCGTGCCCGGCGTGTGGTACGGCCTCGCCAATCTCGACGTGAGTCCCGACGCGCAGCGCGTGGACGTGGACGTCTCAACCGACAAGAGCACCTACCAGCCGCGCGACGAGGTGGCCGTCACCGTCAAGGCCACGCGTGACGGCAAGGCGCTGGCCAACGCGCATGTCGTGCTCTGGGCGGTCGACTACGGCGTGCTCTCGCTCACCGCCTACCAGACCCCCGATCTGCACGAGCGCTTCTACACCAAGCGGGGCCTCGGCGTCCTCACAGCCGACAACCGCGTGTCGGTCTACGACCGGGCGCTGAGGCTCGCCAAGGGTGCAGAGATCGGCGGTGGTGGCGGCGAGGGGCCCGCCGTGCGCTCCAACTTCGTCACCACCCCGCTCTGGGAAGGGAATCTCAAGACCGGCGTCGACGGCACGATCACCCACCGATTCCCGCTCCCCGACAACCTGACCACCTTCCGGGTGATGGCGGTGGTCGACGATGGCCGCGCCGGATTCGGAAAGGACGAGGCCGAGTTGCGCGTGAACCGCCCGCTCATCGCCCGGCCCGCCCTGCCGCGCTTCTTCCGAAGTGGCGACCGGGCGCTCGCCGGCGTCGTCCTGCACAACAACACGCCAACCCCCCTCGACGTCGCCGTTACCGCCAGCGTCCAGGGGGCCACCCTTCGGGGTGCACCTCGAACGGTGCGAGTGGATCCCGACGCGGCCACGGAAGTGCCCTTTGCGCTGACCGATTTCGCGGGAAACAACGTCGCCTTCCACTTTGAGGCCCGAGGCGGCAGTCACGCCGACGCCGTGGAGTTGACCGTACCCGTGGCCTTCGCGCGCCCAACCGAGGTGGTGGCCACCGCCGGGAGCACCACCGCGAGCGCCACCGTCGACGTGGCCGTTCCCGGCGACGTCTTGCGGCAGTCGGGGGGGCTCGACGTCCAGGTAAGTGCGTCGGCGCTCGTCGGCATCGGAAAGTCGATCGACTACGTGATTGACTACCCGCACGGCTGCCTCGAACAGACGGTGAGCCGCTCGCGCGTGGCCCTCCTCGCCGACCGCGTGCGGGCACAAGCCGGCGTTTCCCGGAGCGCCGACGAGCTCCTGGGCATCTCGAGGGCCGGCCTCGGCAAGCTCGCCGACTTCCGCACCTACTCCGGCGGCTATGCCTACTGGGCCGGAGGGCACCGACCGGATCCTCTGGCCACCGCCTACGCGCTGGAGTTCCTCTCCGAGGCGAAGCGCGCTGGGCTGGAGGTCGACGCGGAGGCTCAGAAGGGCGCCGTCGTGGTGCTTCGGCAAGTGCTCGCTGGCCAGCACTTGCCCGCTTGGATCGACGAGGAAGGGGCGAAGGCAATCCAGGCTCGCGCGGCTCTGGCGCTGGCGCGTTCGGGGCAGCCCGACGCGGCATTCAACAACCGGTTGCTGGGCAATGCCGCCGGTCGCACCGCCCTGACTCGGGCTCAGCTCCTCGAAACAGTGGCCCTCACCAACGCCCGCGACCCACGGGTGGCTTCATTGCAGCGCGACCTCGAGGCCTCGCTCCACGTCGAAGCCACGACCGCGGCCCTCCTCGACACCGACCGCGAGAAGCTTGCCGCCTTGTGGTGGGGCGAGGATGTCGCCACGATCCAGTTGGTGCGCGCGTTCAACGTGTCGGCGCCTTCCCACCCTCTGATGGAGCGACTGGTGGCGCACGTCGTGCAATCACGACGTAAGGGCCGTTGGTCGAACACCTGGGCCACGGCGGAGGGGCTCGCCGCGCTCAGCGACTACGCCGCGCGCGCGGAAACCGGGTCGCCGAGCGCAACGGTGAGCTTTGGAGCTGATTCCCTGATTGATCAGGCGCTGGGCGCGGGCGGCCAGGCGCAGGCGCAAATCGCGATGGACATGCTCAAGTCCGGTCCCCTCAGCTTCACGACCAGCGGCGGGCGGCTGTACTACGAGTCGCGACTGTCCTATGCCCTGCCGGTCCTGCCCCCGCGCGACGAGGGCTTCACGGTCGAGCGCAAACTCGAGCTCGTCGGCGGCGGTGGAACCGCGAACGGCCAGGTGGAGCCCGGCTCGCTGGTACGCGTCACCCTGCGCGTGGTCACCCCGGTCGACCGCTACCACGTGGCTCTGGTCGACGCGCTCCCGGCAGGACTGGAGCCTGTCGACACCAGCTTCGCGACGGAGGCCAGCGACCTGGGTGGCGGGCGCGACACCGGCGTCCGCGGGCGCGACACCGGCGAGGACACGGAGTCGCCGCACTGGTGGTCCGCGTGGGTCTTCAACCGCCAGGAGCTCGGCGACAGCGAGGTGAAGTGGTTCGCAGACTACATGCCGCGCGGCGTCCATGCGCAGAGCTACATCGCGCGGGCCACGACCCCGGGCTCCTACGCGCATCCGGCGGCGATCGCGCAGGCGATGTACGCGCCCGACGTGTACGGGCGAACCGAAGCCGGTCGCTTCGTCGTCGGTCAAGTGGTGGCCCAGCGATAGGATGTCGCGACTACGGGCCATCGCGGTCGCGGGTGTCGCCGCACTGATCGGCGTGATCGTCGACCTGGAGCGGCCCCTCCCGGCTGGCCTGGGCAGCGACCCCCACGGCACCGTCGTGGTCGACCGTCACGGTGCGGTTCTGGGGAGCCTCGGCGAGGGCACGCCTCCGGAGGAGGACTGGGGAGCTTGGTTGATGGCCGCCACGGTCGCGGCGGAAGACCACCGCCTCGGCCTGCATCCCGGGGTCGACCCGGTCGGGGTGCTCCGCGCCGCCTTGGTCAACCTCCGGGCCCGCGAGGTGAAAGAAGGCGGCTCCACGCTGGCGCAGCAGCTCGCGCGCCGCCTGGAGCCCCGCGCGATGGGCTGGCTTGGCAAGTTCGGCGAGGCCCGACTGGCCTTGCGTCTCACCGCGCAGCTCGGCGGACAGGGCGTGCTCGACCAGTACCTGCGCCGCACCTGGTACGGCAACGGTGCCACCGGGGCTGGCCGCGCCGCTCGCCTCTACTTTGACCGCCCGCCGGCGGCGCTCTCCCTGTCTCAGGCCGCCACGCTCGCCGCGATCCCTCGTCGCCCGGCGAGCCTCGATCCCTTCGCCAACCCCGTGCTGGTGGGGCGGGCGCGCGACCGAGTACTCGAACGACTGTCGCGACACGGACTAGCGACGGACACGGAGGTCGAGGTCGCCCGCGCCGAGCCGCTGGTGTTCACCCCACGCCGCGAGGAACACGCCGCGCCGCACTTTGTGCGCCGCGTGATGGTCGATGTCCCGCGTATCCACACCACCCTCGACGCCCGGCTCCAGGGCGAGGCCGAGGCGGCGGTCGGCGCCGTGCTCCACGCCCTCTCGGGCCGGAACGCGCACGACGCGGCGGTGATCGTGGTGCACAACCCCTCGCGCGAGGTGCGGGCCTACGTCGGCTCAGCAAGCTGGACGGGGCCGGCCGGCGAGGTCGACATGGCGCGGGCAGCGCGCAGCCCAGGAAGCGCGCTGAAGCCCTTCTTGTACGCGCTCGCCCTGGAACGTGGGCACGAGCTCGCCGACACCATCGACGACCTCCCCGCAGCCTGGCGCACCACCCACGGCGCCTGGTCGCCGCTCAACTACGGCGAGCAGAGCGCGGGCCCGGTCACCCTCCGCACCGCGCTCGCCAACAGCCTCAACGTCCCTGCCGTGCGGCTGCTGGAAGAAGTGGGCGTGGCCGACCTCCACCGGGTGCTGGAGAACCTGGGGCTCACCACGCTCCGGGAACGACCCGACCACTACGGCCTCGGCCTGGTGCTGGGCGACGCCGAGGTGCGCCTGGATGAGCTCGCCGCCGCCTACGCCGCACTCGCAAGCGCGGGACGCTACCGGCCGCTCCGCTTCACCGCCGACGCGCCTGATCCCGTCGGGCTCCCCGTGCTTGATCCCATCGCGAGTTTCCTCGTGCTCGACGCCCTCGACGACCCCGACGCGCGCGCGCTCGCATTCGGCGCCGACTCGGTGCTCGAGGCCCCCTACCCCCTCGCGGCGAAGACCGGCACCTCCACGGGCTTTCGCGACAACTGGGCCGTGGGGGCCAACCCACGGTTCACGGTGGGGGCGTGGGTGGGCAACGCCGACGGCTCGGAGATGACACAGGTGAGCGGTGTCTCTGGCGCGGGACCGCTCATGCGACGAGTGATGGACGCGGCCATGGGCACTCGAACCGTCGAGCCCTGGTCAACGCCTGCGGGCATCGAGTCGCGACAGGTCTGCACCTTGTCGGGGGGCCTCGCGACGGCCGCCTGCCCCGGTGCCCGCCCAGAGTGGTCCAGAGTCGAGACCGCAGGGGCCGCCTGCTCCTGGCACGGCGACGGCGCCGGTCTGCCGAGTACGTACGCAGCCTGGGTCGACCCACAGGCCCCGCTCACTCCCATCGGCGGGCCACGCGTGGCCTACCCGGCCGACGGGGCGAGATTCTGGCTCGATGACGACCGCTCCTGGCACGACCAGGCGCTCACGCTGCGCGCCGCCGGTGGCAACCCGTCGAAACCCGCGCAGTGGCTCGTCGACGGCGTCGAGGTTGCCGTTGTCGCGGCGCCATGGCGCACCCGGTGGCTGCCAACCAACGGCGATCACGACATCGCGGTGGAGATCGACGGCGTGAGAAGCGCGTCGGTGCGCATCCACGTGGGTGGGCAGCCGACCTCCACAATGTCGCCCAGCACCGCGTCGGTCGCCTCCGCCCCCCTTGCCGCCGCGCCAGGGCGGGAATAGCAAGCGCGCGTTGGGCGACGTACCCAAGTGGTCTAAGGGAGCGGTTTGCAAAACCGCGATTCGGCGGTTCGAATCCGCCCGTCGCCTCCAACAATTTTCGTACGCGAGCCTGGTGGTCGCCGTCGCCTGCAGCGACCCGCCATCCCCGCCGCCAGTGGTCAACAACAATGGCTCCCTCGCGCCGCACGTCGAGTGGGCGCGCGAGGGCACGCCGGTCTCGCGACCGGTGGCCCTGTTCGTCGACCGGCCAGGCGGCCCTCTCGACACGCTCGCCAGCAATAGTGATGTCGCGACGTTCCTCAACGACCGGTTTCATCCGTTGTTCCGGGTGGCCCCCGAAGGCGAGGCCCCGTCACTCAACTTCTACAGTGCCGATGGTTGCTTGCTCGCCGGGCCGCTGAGACCGACGGATCCCGCCGCATTCATCGCCGACGCCAACAAGGTCGTCCAGATGCCCGACGCCAGTGGACATAGCGCGACATTCTTTTCACTCGCCTGCCCGCGATAGCCACGGTTACGCCGCGCGGCCCGCGAGGCTCTCCGCATGCTCGAGAAGGCGATGCTCAACTTCGCGCTCCTGGGCGCGGGATGGGTGCTGTGGCTCCTGGCCCTGCTGTCGCTGGTCTGCATCGGCATCGGCATCGAGCGCGTCATCTACTTGCTCACGGCCAGTTCACCGCGGGCGGCCTTCGAGCGCGCCGTCGGCGCCTACCTCGGCGGGGGCGAACGCGAGGCGCTGGAGTCTTCGCTGGCCAACATGCCCGGGCTCGAAGCCAAGGTTGTTCGCGCGGGCCTCCACGCGCGCCTCCCCTCCGCAGCGGAGAGCGCCATGTCGGGCACTCTGCTCTTCGAGAAGCTCAAGATGGAACGGGGTCTCATCCTCGTGGGCACCGTGGCCTCGACGGCCGCCTTCATCGGCCTCTTCGGCACGGTGCTCGGCATCATCCAGGCCTTTCACGAACTCTCGCTCGAGAGCGACGAGGCCGCCAAGGCGGTGATGGCGGGCATCTCCGAGGCCCTCGTCAGCACCGCCGTGGCGCTCATGGTCGCGATTCCTGCGGTCGTCTTGTACAACCTGCTCACACGATGGATCAAGTCGCAGGTGGGGCGCATCGAGAGCCTCGCCGGGCTCATCGTCGCGCGATTGCGGGCCGAGGGCGCCTAGCCCATGGCCGGCGCCAAGCTCGGCGACGACGACGTGGGGATGACGGAGATCAACATCCTTCCGCTGGTCGACGTCATCCTGGTGGTCTTGATCATCTTCATGGTCACCACCAGCTACATCGTTTCCCCGTCGATCAAGGTCACGCTCCCCGACGCGGCAACCGGCGACGCGACGGCGCCCTCCTCACTGGGCATCACCGTGACGGCCGACGGGACGCTACTCCTCGACGGCGAACCGGTGACGGAACCCGCCCTGCGCGCGGCCGTGCGGGCCGCGAAGGCCGCTAACGCCGATGTGGTCTGTTTGATCGCGGGCGACAAGGAGGCACGGCACGGCGCGGTCACCCACGTGATCGACCTGGTGAAGCAGGAGGGCGTCGCAAAGTTCGCGATCAACATCGAGCCCGTGGAAACCGGGCCGTGAGCGGCCTCGCTGCCTCGATCTCCCCCTTCGGTGACGAAGGTCGCCGCCGCCCCTGGCTCGTGCCGGCCGGGGTGGGTCTGTCCGTCTTGCTTCATGGCTGCCTCGCCACGTGGATCGCGGTGCAACCTCAGAAGTTGGCGCGTGCCGCGCAGTGGGTGGAGATGACCGTGGCGCAGCCGCCGCCACCGCCACCCCCGCCACCGCCGCCAGAGCCCGAGCCCCCAAAGCCCAAGGCCAAGGTGGAGCCCATCAAGTTCGAGGAGATAGAACCCGTGGTCGCTCCGCCGGTCGACACCCCGCCGCCGACCGCCCGCCGTGTGGTCAAGATGCAGGGGTTATCGGCCAACAGTTTCGCCCCGGGCCTCGGCACCGGCATCGACGTGCGCGCCGGTACCACGGTCGGCACCAAGGCCACGAGCGACACGATGAGCATCGACGAGGCCAAGGGTGCGCGGAGCTACGCGAGCGTCACCACGCCGCCCCGCGTTCGTGTGCGCGCACAGATGGAGGTGCCCAAGGAGGCTCAGGACAACGACGTCGAAGGCGAAGTCAAGGTCATCCTCGACCTCGGCGCCGACGGGACCGTCACCGCCGTGCGCGTCGTGAACGATCTCGGCCACGGCACCGGCGAGGCCTGCGCAGCGGCCTGGAAACGCTCACGCTTCGTCCCCGCCCAGCAAGATGGGCAGCCGGTGGCCGTCACCGGCATGCCCCAGGTCTGCACCATCGTGAGGCAGCCATGATCGCGGCGCTGGTCGCCGTCGCCTTAGCCCAGGAGGCACCCGCTGAAGCGGAGCTCCCGCCGCTCACCCGCGACCCGGTGCTCCTCGAGTTCGTGCAGGCGCCCTACCCTGAGGGCGCCACGGCGGGGAAGATCGAGGGTACCGTCATCCTCGTCATCGAGATCGACGCCCTGGGCGTGGTCACCAAGGTGGAGGTGGCTCAGGCAGCCGGACACGGCTTCGACGAGGCTGCGGCCGAGGCCGCGCGGGCGTTCAAGTTCAGCCCAGCGGAAGATGCCACCGGTCCGGTGCCCGTCGCCATCGAGTTTGCCTACGGTTTCGTTCTCGACTCGGCCGCCACCGAGAACGCCGTCCCGGAGACCACGGCACAGGGGCCCGCCCTCGAGGCGCCCGTCAACCTCGATGGCACCGTCGTCGAGATGGGCACCCGCCGTCCCCTGCCCGGCGTGCGCGTGCGCGTGGAGCCGCTCGGCCTCGAGACCGAGACCGACGACCAGGGGCGCTACGCGCTTCGCGGCGTCGTGAGCGGAAAACACACGATTCGCGTGGTTCACCCCGGCTACGACGTGCTCGAGAAGCCCGTCGAGCTCGCCGAGGGCGAGGCCGTCTCCGCACGCTTGTGGCTTCGCAACCAGTCGTACGCCGACCCGGGCATCATCGGCAGCTACCGCAAGGAGTCTGAGGACGTCACGCGTCGCACCATCTCGATGGAGGAGGTGCGTCGTATCCCGGGCACCTTTGGCGACCCGGTCCGCGTGATCCAGTCCCTTCCCGGCGCCGCCCGGGCCCCCCTCGGCACGGGACTGCTCATCATTCGAGGTTCAAACCCGGAAGATAGCCGTGTCTACATCGACGGCATGTACGTGCCGTACATCTACCACCTCGGTGGGTTCGAGTCGGTCATCAACCCCGACCTCGTCGAGGCGGTGGACTACCTGCCCGGGGGCTACGGTCCTCACTACGGCCGCAGCACCGGCGGCACGGTCGACGTGTCCACGCGCACCGAGTTCCCCGAGCGCCACAAGCTCACGTGGTCGACGGACTTGCTCGACTCGGGCGGCGCCTACCTCGGCAGCCTGGGCAAACACGGCCAGCACGGCGTGGGCGTGGCGGCGCGGCACTCCTACATCGACGCCGTATTGCCGCCCTTCCTCGGCGACACCGGCTACGTCGTCATCCCGGTCTGGTGGGACTTCCAGGCGAAGTACCAGTACCAGGGCGACAAGCCCGACAAGTGGTCGGTGTTGGCCTTCGGCTTTCGCGACACGCTCCAGGTGCACTCGCCCGAGGGCACCGCTCAGGGGACGGACCAGGACACGCAGGGTGGCGTCGCGACCGAGTACGATACCTACCGGATCGGCGCACAGTGGCACCGCGACTACGGCGAACACTGGCGCCTGAGCGCCGCGCCCAGCTTCGGCAGCGACTACGCCGCGCTCGACGTGGGGGACACCTTCCACCTCATCCAGGCCCGGTACACGGGCGAGCTACGCGGCGAGGCGAAGTACACCCTGGACGAGCATTTCTCGGCCACCGGCGGGGTCGACTTCATCGCAGGTTGGGCCAACTTCGTCATCGAGCTGCCTTTCAACCCGGAGAGCCTGGCATCGACGGATCCGCTGGCTGAGCGCGAGCCCTACCAGCTCAGCGACGAGGCCACCGGTTGGGGTCCTGACCCCTACCTCTCGCTGGCCTGGAAACCGCTCGCCGACCCCGACGCCCTGCTGCTCAACGCGGGCATTCGGGCGATGTACGTGAACATCCCGGGGGAAAACGAGGTCTTCTCGGTCGACCCGCGCTTCTCCACGCGCTGGCGCCTTGGGACGAACACCTGGATCAAGGCATCAACGGGCCTCTACCACCAGCCTCCCCAGCCCTACCAGAACTACCGTCCCGACGACAAAGACGCGAACGTCGACGCGGAGCAATCCTGGGCGTCGAGCCTGGGCGTCGAGCAACAGATCGGTCCGGCTTTCCGGGTCGACGTGGAGGGGTTCTACAAGGACCTCAGCGACCTCATCGTCACCAACTCCGACTTCGGCAGCCTCGACGACAGCTACTTCGTCAACGAGGGCGTCGGGCGGGTGTACGGGATGGAGCTGATGGCCCGGCTCGATCCCGTGGGCAACCTGTTCGGCTGGGTGTCCTACACGCTCAGCAAGAGTGAGCGTCGCGACCACCCGGGTGACGACTGGTACCCCTTCGACTTCGACCAGACGCACATCCTCGTGCTCGTCGCGAGCTATCGGCTGCCGTACGACCTGAGCGCGGGCCTCAAGGCCCAGTACACCACCGGGAACCCCACGACGCCCTATTCACTGGGTGTCTACGATATCGACCAGGACTACTACCAGGCCTTCCAGAGTGACGCCTACAACTCCGAACGCCTCCCGCCGTATTGGGCAGTTTCGGCGAGGATTGACAAGTTGTTCACCTTCAAGTCCTGGCAGCTTCTGCTGTATCTTGACTTGATCAACGCCCTGCACGGTGAGAATCCAGAGTTCGAACAGTACAATTACGACTACACCGAGAAGACCTACTTCAGCGGCCTGCCGTTCATCCCCAGCCCCGGCTTCGAGGCCAAGGTGGAGTTTTGATGGTCATCTTCCTCCTCAGTTGCGCCGCAGACGACCTGTCGCAGTCATGGCAGATCGATCGTCTCCGCGTGCTGGCGGTGGCGGCCGAACCAGCTGAGCCGCGCCCCGGCGACGTCGTCACCTTCACCTCGCTCATCGTGTCGCCCGTGGTGCCCCTGGCCGGCAGCGCATGGTTCGCGTGCTCGGCCGACCTTTCCTCGGACTACGGCTGCGAGGTCGACCCTGCACTCATCGAGGGCGCGGAGAGCGGAGAAGTCGATCCGGCCACGCTGGCCGAGGCGGGTTTGATCGGCTTTCTGCCCTATCTGGCGCCCTCTTGGGCCGTCCCTGAGGACTACCTCGACGCACTCGACGACGATGCGAAGCTCGAGGGCACCTTCGGCATGCTCTACATCCTGGCCTTCCCGGAGCAGGAGACGGTCGACGAAGGCGACATTGAGATCGCCTACAAGCGTGTACCTGTCTCGCTTGCCTTGACGCCCAACCACAACCCGGTGGTGACGGGGATGCGCATCGGCGGCTACTCGGTGCCGGCCGGCGGGACGATCCGCCTCGAGCCGGGCAAGACCTACTCGCTCGACTACGAGATGGCCGACGGGTCCGTCGAACCCTACTCGTACCGGAATTCGTCGGGGATCGACGAGGAGCGAGAAGAGGAGCCATACGCCACTTTCTACCTGCAGGAAGGCGAGTTCGACCAGGCCTACGCCATCTGGCCCTACACCGCCGTGGAGTTCACCGCCCCTACCGAGCCCACGCTCGCAACCCAGTCGCTGTGGGTGGTCGTCCGCGACCGACGCGGGGGCATGGGCTGGGCAAGCGTCGCGATCCGCTACGGCGACTAGGGCGCGGACTTCGCGGGCGTGGGCGACCCGCCTGCTGCAGCCGGAGGGACGTCCGACACGGGTTCCACCGCAGGAGGGACGCCAACGGTAAACGCCTCGGACCGGGCGACGCCCAGCTTCTTGCAGGCGGCCAAATGAAAGGGGAGCTTGTCGGCACAAGTCGAGCCCCAGGCGACCACGCCGCGGTACTCCCCCGGCGGGGGTGCGGGAACCGTGAGGGTGAGCGGGCCGGACACCAGCGTTGCCGGCTGGCTACGCTCGCAGGGCACGGTCGCGACGGCGATCCAGGTCTTCCCGTCCCGCCGCTCCAGTTCCACCGGGGCGCACGAGTCGATGAGCAACGAGCCGTTGCCGCTTAGCTCCAGCACAACAGGCTCGGTCTCACCCACCGGCGCGCTCGGGCCCTGGAGGCGCGGCGAGCCGGCAGCGAGCGCCATCCCCACCGCGAAGAGCCCTGGCGTCATGCTGACCTCCGAGAGCGAAGCCTAACTGAGGCAACCATGCTATGGTGCGGCGCCCTCGGCTACCCCCCCCGAGCCCGAGGGCACGCTGGAGAGCTGGAATGACGCCTGCAGGCCGAATGCTGCAACCCCTGGCGCGCTCGCTGCGCGCACTTGCCTTCTCCACGCTGGCCGTGTCGGCGCTTGCCGCGATCGTGCCGGCAAGCGCGGAGGCCAAGGAACCAAACGCCGCCCAGGAGGCGCTCGCCGAGTTCAACGGCAAGCAAGTCCTGCCGCAGGCCATCGAGAACCGGTTCTTCCTGAAGGGCAACCGGTTCGAGATCGCTCCGACCTTCGGCTACGTGCCGAACAACTCCTTCGTCGACAACCCCGTCGGCGGCGTGCACCTCGCCTACCACTTCAGCGAGCAGGTGGCCGTCGAGGGTGCCTTCTTGTACGCCCCCTTCCTGGGAAACGGCGGCGTCAAGAACCTCACCAAGACGCTGCTCGACATCGCCTATCAGGGCGACCCGAACACCACGTTCCAGCAGCCGCTCGACAGCCTCCAGGGTGGTGCGGCCTTCAGCCTGCGCTACGCCCCGGTCTACGGCAAGATCAACCTGATTGGCGAGGGCGTGATCAACTTCGACGTGTACGGCACCGCCGGGCTGGGACTGCTCCTGATCCGCAAAGATGTCGCCGTCGTGAGCGAAGACTACAAGAGCGGCGTCGAGGGGGCTGATCCGGTCTCTCTCATCTCGGCCGACCCCGCCGCAGCCCCGGCGCTCAATCTGGGCATTGGTCTTAACTTCTTCCTGAGCCAGTCCATCTCGCTCAAGCTCGACGCGCGCACTCTCGCCTACATCGGCAAGGAGGCCGACTACGGCAATATCGACCCGCAGACGGGGCAGCCGGAGGCGCTCGACACCGAGTTGCAGAGCCAATTCGTCACCACCGCAGGCGTCAGCATCTTCGTCCCCAAGATGAAGTCGCGCGCCTTCAACTTCTAGAGCGGCGGAGCAAGCCCCACCATGCTGAGCCTCACGTTGTCGTTCGCCCTGCTCGCCCCTGTCGCCCTCGCCACCGAGGGCGAGGCGTACACCCCGCTCGTCCTGTCCACGGCGGAGCCCTTCGAAGCCGTCGCACAGGACGAGGAATCGGGCGAAGAAGAAGATGATCCCGAAGACTCGGTGAAGGCCGAGAAGGCGGCCGTCAAGGCCGGCGAGAAGCAGGTCACCGAGGAGAAGGTCAAGAAGAAGGTCATCAAGACCATTCAACCCAAGACCTTCATGAAGCTGCATCGATACGAGGTCGGCCCCTCCATCGGCTTCGTCGCGAACGACCCCTTCCTCAACCGCTACATCATCGGCGGCGTATTCGACTACCACGTCACCGAGGTCTTCGCGATCGAAGCCCAGGTCGGGTACGCCCCCATCCTCGGCGACGGCGGTTGCGACGACCCCGACTGGAAGCCGCTCTCCTGCCAGCTGCTTGAGAAGAACAGCGTGTCCCCCGACATCTCGCGCCTCACCGCGCATGGGAGCCTCGGGCTGCAGTTCGCCCCCATCTACGGCAAGGCCGCCGTGGGCGACAAGATCATCGCGTTCGACATCTACGGCACCTTCGGGGCGGGCGTCACCAACACGGTCGACGACCTGGTCGCACTCCAGGCGGTCGGCGTCGAAGAGGCCGAGCTCACTGAGAACCAGGTGCACCCGACCACCACGATCGGCGGGGGTGCGCGCATCGCGTTCAGCGAACTTCTCGCCTTCCGCACCGAGGTGAAGTCCATGACCTACATCGAGGTCGTGAAGTCGGAAACGCTCGAGATGAAGAACAATCTCGTCGTCCAGGCCAACGTGTCCTTCTTCTTCCCGGGGATGAAGTGATGTCTGCTCTCCTCTGGCTCGCGCTCTCCGCTCCCGCACACGCGCTGAGCTGCGACGAAGTCATGAACATGGTGAACGTGAACGTCCCCGAGGCGATCGTCGTGCAGACGATCGAGGAGTCGGGGGAAACGTTCAGCGCCGACTTCGTGCGCTGCCTCACCAACGAGGGCGCTCCCGACGCGGTCATCTCGGCCGTGAAGAAGTCGATCAGCAAGAACTCCGCCCCGGCTGAAGAAGAAGAGGCCGAGGAAGAGGCGCCGAAGAGCTCCAAGTCCAGCTCGCGCGAGTCCTTCGAGAAGGAAGAGGAGATCGGCAAGACCTCCAAATCGGCGACCAAGAAGGAGCTCACCGACAAGGGCGGCGATGAAGAAGAAGACGAGAGCCGCGACCCCGAGGCACTCGACGACTGCATCCGCCAGTACAAGGCCAAAAAGTGGCAGTCCTCCTCGCTCTGTCTCCACGACCTGATGAAGGAGAACGCCTACCCCGACAAAGAAACGAAGATCCTCTACTACATGGGGCTCTCACTCTTCGACGGCGGCATGTACCACTCCGCCCAATACTACTTCATCGAAGTGCTGAAGAAGGGCACCGGCAGCGCCTACTTCAAGTACGCGCTCCCCAAGCTCGTCGCGATCTCGGCCTACACGGGCGACCGCAGCGACCTCGAGCGTGTCGTGGCCAAAGTGCCGGTCGAGGAATTCCCGCGCTCCGCCCGCAACAACCTGTACTACCTGCTCGGTGTGCGCCTCTACGAGCAAGACAAGCTCTCCGACGCCAAGAAGATGCTCGGCCAGGTGAGCGAGAAATCCGATCTGTACACGCGCGCGAAGTACCTCGAGGGCGTGATCAATCACAAGCAGGGCAAGCTCAAGTCGGCCCACAAGGCCTTCACCGAGGTCGCCCGCACCAACGCCGAGGCGCCCACGCTGCAAGAACTGCAGGCCCTCGACCGGCTCCGCGACCTCAGCGTGCTGAATATTGCTCGTATCTACTACGGGATCGGTAGTTACGAAGACGCGCAGACCTACTACGGGCAGGTGCCGCGCGACTCGCTGTACTGGCCCGAGGCGCAGTTCGAGTCCGCGTGGGCGAGCTTCATGCGCAACGACCTCAACCTCACCCTGGGCCAGATCCTCACGGTCGAGAGCCCGTACTTCCGTGACACGGAGTTCGTGCCCGAGGCCACGGTGCTCAAGGCGCTGACGTACTTCAACCTCTGCGCGTTCAGCGACGTCGAGCGCACCCTCCTGGAGTTCGAGCAGACCTTCACCCCGGTACACACCGAGCTGAAAGACGTGCTCAAGACCTACTCCACCGACGAGGGCAAGGAGCTCGCCGACCAAGCGTACGAGCGCTACTTCGAGGGCAAGGGCGACACCACGATCCCCAAGCCAGTTTTCGCGCGTCTCCTGCGCGACCAGGAACTCGCGGGCCTCGTCAGCCACCTCGAGTTGCTCGACCGAGAAGAAGAGCTCATCGCAGCGCAAAAGACCCAGTGGAAGAACTCCGTGGGCGAAGACTTGCTGAAGATCATCGCCGAGAGCCGCGAACGCCTGAAGAAACGCGCGGGTCGCGCGCTCTTGCGCAACATGGTCGACCTCGCGAAGCAGCTCGGCGACCTCATCGGCCAGGCGCAGATCATCCGCTTCGAAGTCGTCGATGCCCGCCGCGCCGACTACACCTACCGTCTGCAAAACATCGACATGGTCGACACCTCGAAAGATGTCGACGTGGACTTCGCAACCTCGCCGAAGTTCATCTACTGGCCGTTCAACGGCGAATTCTGGAAGGACGAACTCGGCTGGTATCGATACACCGAACAGGCGAAGTGCAAGTAGTCCCTCGCCGATAGAACTTTTCCCCCTCTTGACTGTCTGACCCCGACGCTCCCTGGAGTCGAGGATCATGTTCCGCCCCATTTCTTTTCGTTCTTCCTTTCTTCTCGCGCTCGCCCTGGTGGCCTTCGCGGGCTCCGTCGTTCCCGGCGAGGCCTACGCGCAGGACCGCGACAGCAAGAGTGAGCGTCGCGTGCTCAAGAGCACCGACATCACCGCTCGCGACGCCGCGCAGAAGGAACTCGAAGCCAAGGCAAACGCCGCGCGCGACGAGTCCATCGAACGCCTCAAGCAGCTGTTGAAAGACAGCCCCGTCGAGGGCGACACCAAGGCGGAGATGCTCCTGCGCCTTGCCGATCTCTATTTTGAGAAGGGTCGCTACCTCTACCAGGGGGAGATGGAGAAGTACCAGGCGGAGTACGACAAGTGCTTCAACACCCAGGGGTGCAGCCCCGACGCCGTGCCACAGGACCACGCCGAGTCGTCGGGCTGGCAAGAGAAGTCGGTCAAGCTCTACAAGCAGATCCTTGCGAACTACCCGCAGTTCGCCCGCGCCGACGAGGCGACCTTCTACCTCGGGCAGGCGCTCAGCGAGATCGCGAACGCCAATAACGACGCGAAGAAGAAGGACGAGGCGAACATCGAGCTCACCCGGTTGGTCAAGACCTACCCGGACAGCCGCTACATCCCCGACGCCTACCTCCTCATCGGCGAGTACTACTTCGAGAAGAACGAGGCGATGAAGGCCTTGATGGCCTACCAGCGAGCGGCCGCCTACAAGGACTACGACAAGTACGCGTTCGCCAACTACAAGCTGGCCTGGTGCTGGTACAACGTGGGCGAGTACGGCAAGTCGATCGACACGATGAAGACCGTTGTCGACTACTCGACGAAGCTCGAGTCGGCCGGCCAGAGCAGCAGGTCAAACGTGCAGTTGCAGGAGGAGGCCCTCAAGGATCTCGTCCGCTTCTTCGCCGACGCCGGCGACCTCGACGAGGCCTACGAGTACTTCAACAAGCTGGGCAAGCCGGAGCTCATCCGCGACATGCTCAAGCGCCTCGCGGCGACCTACTTCGAGCAGGGCAAGTTCGAGCAGGCCATCCAGACCTACCGACGCCTCATCACCGAGGCTCCGCAGGCGGCCACCGCACCGGACTACCAGAACGAGATCATCCAGTGCCTCACGAAGATGGGGAAGAAGGAAGACACGATCGCCGAGATCGATCGCCTTCGCTCCACCTACGGCAAGAACAGCGCCTGGGCCCGCGCCAACGCGAGCAACACCGAGGCTCTCAAGACGGCCGGCGAGTTCATCGAGAAGAACCTCCGCACCGTCGCCACCAATTATCAGATCGAGGGCAAGAAGCTCACGGGCGACGCGGCCAAGAAGGTCTTGCTCTTGGCGGAAGGCGCCTACGCGACGTACCTCGAGGAGTTCCCGGACTCCAAGTACAGCTACGACATGCGCTACGCCTACGGCGAGCTGCTCTACAAGCTGAAGAAGTTCGATATCGCCTACGACCAGTACATGAAGGTCGTGGCCGTCGATCCCAAGGGCCAGCACTCCAAGTTCTGCGCGGAGTCTTCAATCTTCGCCGCCGACGAAATGGTGAAGAAGGAAACCAAGGCCGCCGGCGGTGGCCCTGACCCCGGCAACAAGACCGCCGCCGTCGAGCTCAGCGACTGGGAGAAGAAGCTCCTGGCCTCTCTCGACCAGTACGCGAAGCTCTTCCCCGACGACGGAAAGGTTCGCAACATCATCTACCGGTCAGCGTACCTCCTCTACAACAAGAACCAGTTCAAAGAGGCGTCTGACCGGTTCCGCGTCGTCATTGGCATGGACCCCAAGTCCAAGGAAGCCGAGCAGGCCGCGAACCTCATCCTCGACAGCTTCGCGCTCGTGCAGGACTGGCCCAACCTCAAGGAAGTCGGCAAGGCCTTCTACGACCAGGCCGGGCTCGGCTCCGCCGACTTCAAGAAGGAAGTCTACGGCATCTACGAGAACGCATCCTTGAAGCTCATCGAAGAGGCCTTCAAGAAGACCAGCGACAAGGCGAAGGGCGCCGCCGACTACTGGGCCTTCTACCAGGAGTTCCCCACCTCGGCGAACGCCGACCTCGCGCTCAACAACGCGAGCGTCTACAACCACGACCTCGGCAACACCCGCGAGGAGATGAAGGTCCGCCACGAGCTGATCGAGAAGTTCCCGAAGTCGAAGTACTTCAAGGACCAGGTGGCTGCCCTCGGCTTCAACTACGAGTCCGTCGCGGACTTCGACGACGCAGCGAACTGGTACGAGAAGCTCTTCGCGCTCGACAAGACGCACGCCGGCGCTTCCGACGCGATCTACTCGGCCGCGCTCTTCCGCAGCGCGCTCGGCCAGTGGGAGCAGGCCATCAAGGACTACCAGCAGTATGTCACGGCGTTCCCCGACAAGAGCAATATCAACGGCGTGAACCTTGAGATCGCCAAGATCTACGAAGCTCACGAGAAGTGGCCTGAGGCCTCCAAGGTCTACCTCGGGTACTACACCAAGCCGCCGGCCAACGCGACCTTGGACGAGCAGATGTTCTGCCGCCTCCGCTATGGCCTGATGATGGACAAGATCGGCCAGGGCGCCAAGGTCACCCAGCACTGGAAGGACTCGCTGGCCTGGTTCGAGAAGGCCAAGGTCGAGGCCGCCAAGACGGGCGGGAAGCCAGGCGACATCGCGACCGAAGCGCAGGGCCAGATGATGTTCGTCCTCGCAGAGCCCGAGTACAACGCCTACATGGCGATGAAGATCAACGGGCCGGGCGACAAGAAGCTCCCGCAGAAGCAGGTCGACAAGCTGCTCAAGGAGCAACTGGTGAACAAGGCCAAGGCGATCACCGCGCTCGAGGCCACCTACAACAAGATCATCGCGACCGGCGCAGGCCGGTGGGGTCTCGCCAGCCTCGTCCGCCTCGGGCGCGCCTATGAGAACCTCGGCGAGGCCTTGCTGAACTCGTACGTGCCTTCCTACCTGACGGAAGACCAGGCCGAGATCTACAAGATGGCCCTCGAAGACAAGGCTTACCCGGCGGCGCAGAAGGCCGCGGCCGTGTACCAGGCCGGGCTCGACAAGGCGTTCGAGCTCAGCATCTACAACGACGACACCGCCGAAGCCACGCGCCGCCTGGGCGTCATCGCGCCCGACGAGTACCCCGGCCTCTTCGAGACCGTGCCCGCGCCGCGGTATGCCTCGCCGTCCACCAAGGTCGCTTCCTTCGAGTCCGCCCCCTAGGCAGGACAGGAGATTTCTCGCCCCATGTTCCGCACCCTCCTCATCGCGCTCGCGCTTGTCGGCTGTGGCGACAAGAACCCGGTCAACACCGACCCCACCGCCCAGCAAGCGGCCGATCCCAAGGCGGAGTTTGCCGCCGGGGTCAAGCTGCTGGGTGGTAGCGGCGGCGTCGTCGATTACTCGGCGGCGCTCGCCAAGTTCGAGTCGGCGGCCACCGCCGATCCGAGCTTCGTGAAAGCCTGGTTCAACTGTGGCTTCGCCGCCGAGCGTGCCGGCGACCATGCCAAGGCCGAGTCTTGCTATCGCAAGGCGCTCGAGCTCAAACCCGACTACGACGCCGCGATCTTCAATCTCGGTGGCGCCCTTTCGGCCGTCGGCAAGGCCGACGAGGCGGTCGAGGTGTACAAGAAGTACATCGAGTCACACCCGACCGACCTCGAGGTGCGTAACAACCTCATCGACGCCCTCACCGCCGCGAAGCGTTACGACGAGGCCGTGGCCGCCGCGCAGGAAGTGCTGGCCCGCGACCCGAAGAATGTCGGCGCCTATCGCAACCTGTCCCGCGCGTACTACGCACAGGGCAACTACGCGATGAGCACGCTCGCTGCCGACAAGGCACGCTCGCTCAACGACGCCGACCCCGGCATCTACAACAACATGGGCGTCACCTACCTCGCCCAGAAGAACGAGCCGGCCGCCATCGAGGAGTTCCGCACCGCGCTGAAGGTCGACCCGACCAACCTCGAGGCCAACCTCAACCTCGGCTACACGGCGCTCAACTCGGGCGACTACGGTCTCGCGCTGCAGTGCTTCGAGCCAATCGCCAAACAATACCCGGGCAACGTCGATATCATGATGGGCTACGCCATCGCGCTGCGTGGCACCAAGGCCTACGACGAGGCCGCAAAGATCTACGACGACCTGCTCAAGCGCGACCCAAAGAACCGCACGCTGGTGATGAACGCGAGCACCTTGCACTCGCGCTACACCAAGAAGTTCGACAAGTCCCGCGCCATCCTCGAAGACTTCCAGAAGCAGATGGTCGGCCAGCTCTCTCCCGACGATCCGGTGATCACCGAGATCGAGAAGGTGAAGAAGCTGGAAGACGAGGAGAAGGAGCGCAAGCGCATTGCGGCCGAGAAGGAGAAGGAAGCTAAGGAACGCGAAGAGCGCGCCAAGGCCCTGCTCAAGGAGATGGCTGCCGACATCGCCAAGATGGAGTCCGACCTCCAGAAGAACCAGGACTGCTTGATGACCAACCGTCCCGACGTGTTCGAGATGGTGCCCATCGTCATCGAGCAGGCGAAGCCGGTCATCGCGGAGAACGACGCCTCGATGGCCAACGACATGAAGACCTTCGTCGACGACGCCAAGCTCCAGCTGGCCGATGCTCTCACCTCGTGCGCCACGGCGCCGGCCGCCCCCGCGCCGGGTGACGCACCCGCCCCGAACCTGGCGCCTGTGCCGGCGCCCGCGCCGACTGAGGCCCCAGCCGCCCCGGCGCCTGCACCCACACCCGCGCCGCAGTAGAATCGCACCCACGTCGTTTTGACGGGAACCTTTCGTCACCCCCATTGTCCCAAGCCACGCGGTCGGGAACAATCTCGCCGCTCGGAGTCGTGCATGACCAAGCTCGTTGCCCGCCTTGCTCTCGCCTCCGCCCTCCTCTACGCGCCTGCCGCTCTCGCGCAGGACGAGGGGGGCGACGACGGGGATCGCAAGGTGACCTACAAGCAGAAGACCGAGATCGACTTCGAAGGCCTCGACGTGAGCGGCGAGCTGGTGAAACCCCAGAGCGCCCTCGTTCTGGATCGAAAGAAGGCCCAGTTCAATCCGCTGATCAAGCTCCGCTACGACTTCAATAGTGAGATGGAACAGTCGATCGACGAGGTCAAGTAGCCCCCACTTGCAGTCCGCGCGGCCACGGCCGTGCATTCCAGAGGAACGACCATGGCCGGAAACACCGCGATCTCGATGACCTTCGAGATCTACAATGGCGACACGCTCGTGCGTCGCGAGGAACTGCGGCACGAGAGCGTCACCATTGGCAAGGGCCCCGCTGCGATGCTTCGCATCGAAGACCCGGGCCTTCAGGATCTCCACGCGGTCATCAACGTGGCCGACGACGGCGCCGTGCAGCTGCTCGACCTGGTGGGCGATCAGAGCACCCGCGTCAACGACGCGGCCGTCAGCAACGTCATCCTCCAGAACGGCGACGCCATCAGCATCGGCGCGGTGCGCATCGTGGTTGGCCTGCCCGAGAGCGTGCCCCAGGTTGCCGACGACTCCACCTCGACGGCCCCGGTGGTCGAGAGCGCCGCCGACGACCAAACCGCCCCCGAGGGCGAGACCGTCGCGACCGACGATGACGAGCCCGAAGAAGACGTGATGGCGTTCGTGATGCGGGCGAGCGCTTCCGCCAACGACCCTGCGGCCGACCGCAGCCGGGGGCGCGTACTCGAGGTGGCTCAGGTGTTTGGCGACTCCGTTGTCGACGTGAAGTACGCCCGCATGCGTCCCATCACCGTCGGCTCAGGCCTCGCCCAGAGCATGATGGACAGTAAGCCGCAGTCCGACTTCTTCGTGCCGGTCGATCTGCTGCCCAACCAGAACTTCCGTCTCTTCGAGAACCAGGGCGGGCGCTGGGTCGCGCGCATCTCCGACCGCTGGGCGGGCTTTGTCGACGTCGGCGAGACTCGCCGGAGCTTCGAAGAGCTGCTCGCCGACGGAACCGCCAAGAAGGGCGGCGACGGCATGCTGACGGTCGACATCTCCGAGGACGCACGCCTCGTCGTCGACCTCGGGCCCACCCTCTTCGTGGCGCACCAGGTGTACCCCGGCAAGCCGGCCGCCAAGACCCAGACCAACATCGACTGGCCGCTCGTCGGCATCGTCGGGTTCATGGGCTTCGTGGCTTTCATGCTGGGCATCGCCATCGCCTTCGTGCCGCCTCCGCCCGACAGCTCCCGCAACGGCCTCGACGACCACATGGTCGAGCTCCTCCTCCAGAAGGAAGAGGAGAAGAAGGACGACAAGAAGGAAGACAAGAACCCCGACGCGGGCGAGGGGGCCAAGGCCAAGAAGGAAGAAGGCAAGGTTGGCAAGAAGGACGCCAAGCAGGACAAGGCCAAGGGCGAGAAGGTCCAGATGCAGAAACAGCAGCTGGACAAGGAGATCGCGGAGAACGCGGGCGTGCTCGGCTCGCTCCGCAACGACTCCGCGCTCGACGCCGCCCTCGGCGCGACGGGCCTGAACGCCGACACCATGAGCGGCATCGGTGGCCTCATCGGCACCAAGGGCACGCAGATCGGCTCCGGTGGTCTCGGCGGCCGTGGCTCTGGGCTTGGCGGCGGTGGCACCGCGGACGGCCTCGGCGGCCTCGGCACGCGCGGCCGTGGGTCGGGTGCGAGCGGCTACGGCTCCGGCGGTGGCAACTTCGGCAGCAAGGGCGAGGGCGGCATCGGCACCATCGGTGGCGACCCGATCATCCTCGGCGCGCTCGACAAGTCGCTCATCGACGCCGTCATCAAGCGCAACATGAACCAGATCCGGTATTGCTACCAGCGCGAGCTGACCAAGAACCCGGCGCTGGGCGGAAAGATCACGGTGAAGTTCGTCATTGCCAAGGACGGCACCGTCTCCTCGGCGCAGACCAAGTCCTCGACCATGAACAGCCCCGCCGTCGAGTCCTGCATCAACGGCCGCTTCATGCGCTTCCAGTTCCCCGAGCCAAAGGGCGGCGGTATCGTCATCGTCTCCTACCCGTTCATCTTCTCCCCCGGGTAGCGTGATAAGCCCACGCGCCCCGTCGAGGTCCTGATGCTGCTGTTCCCGATTGCCGCCCTTGCAACGCCCGCTCTCGCCGGGGAGCCCGCACCCGTCGAAGACTGGCTCGTGGCCGTCGCGCAAGACGAGGACGAGGAAGAGGGTGAGGAACGCCCCAAGGCCGACGACGAGGCGCGAATTCGCGAGATCGTCCGCGGCTTCTACGCCCGGGCCAACGTTGGGGCGGCGGTCTACCTGCTGGATCTGGGCGCCGACAAGGGTGCTGGGTCGGCGGTACAGCCCGGCACGCTCGTCGGCATCGCCTTCGGTCAGGACTTCGTCGACAACGAGAAGCAGTCGATGGCCTGGGAGATCGCCCTCAACCAGGGCGTGCATAACGGCCTCGACTGGTCGGTCCAGGCGGCCGCTGGCTGCCAGGTCGTCGGCGGCGCCTACGCGTGCACCGAGGGCGACCTTCGCACCTACTCGCTGCAGGCCGCCTACGAGTTCTCGGCCTACCCCACGCGTCGCATCGGCATCGGCGCGCGCGCGGGCGCAGGGGCGATGTACAGCCCGCTCCTGCTCGAGGCCACGCACTACCAGGACGAGATCCTTCCCGCCTTCGGTGGCGACCCGCAGAAGCACAACGCGCCGATGGTCTACGCCTTTGGCGGCCCCACCTTCGAGTACTACACCAAGCTCTCCCACTTCTCGGTGGGGGTCGACGCCGACGTGTTCTACGTGATCAACGGCTTCAGCGATCTGGGCGTGAACGTCGCGGGCAGCCTGAAGTATACTTTCTGAAACTGGAGGGTCTTTGATCCTCTTCGCGCTCGCATGCATCGGCCTGCAGAGCGTCCCGGGCGAAAAAGACACCGCGGGCGATACTGGTGGTGTAGGCGAGGTCGGCGGCCTCAGCGTGAGCTCCACGCTCGTCGACTTCGGCGAGGTTCAACCTGGTGATATCCGGGAGGAATCGCTGACGTTGAGCAACGATGGCAGTGCAGTGGTGCACATCGACGCCCTGCTCGAGGGCGACGCCTTCGCCGTCGATCTCACCGGGCTCGACGTGGGCCCCGGCAAAAGCGAGGTCCTGACCCTGTCCTTCGAGCCCGAGGACGAGGGCGAGTACGCCGGGGTGCTCGCGCTCTCCACCGGCGACGACGACCTGGACGTCGCGCTCACGGGCAGCGCCAGCAGCGACGCGCCCGACGACACCGGCGGCGGCAGTTCGGGGCCCTCGGGCGACATCAACGTCGACCCGAGCTCGCTCACCTTCTCGACGCTCACGGTGGGTGACACCGAGATGCAGTCGCTCACGGTGCGCAACGCGGGCGACGACGTGCTCAACATCGTCGATTTCGCCACGAGCGACAGCGCGTTCAGCTTGCGCGGAAATCTCGACCCGGGCGACACGCTCGACCCCGGCGACGAACGCACGCTGGAGGTGTACTTCGAGCCCAGTGCGGCCGGCTGGTACAGCGCCAAGCTCACCATCGAGTCCGACGACCCCGACGAGCACAGCCTCGACGTGGCCCTGAGCGGCGGCGGCGAGGAAGGTTGCACCGTCTGCGCGCCGCGCATCCAGGTCGACACGGGCTCCGACCCGTATGCGATCACCGATTTCGCAGCCTGGTTCGGTCCCGACACCCGCACGATCGTCGTGAGCAACGATGGCGACCAGGTGCTCAGCGTCAACAGCGTCTACGTGAACAACGACATCTTCTCCACCTGCGGCGAGTTCTACATCGGCGGCTGGGGAGGCATGACCTCGATCGCACCGGGCGACAGCACCAGCTTCTCGCTCAGCTACGACGCCGTGGCGGAGTGCATCGAGCTGGCCTGGAAGTCGCTCGACCAGAACGTGCTCCACATCATCAGCAACGACCCGGCCGAGTCCGACTACGTGATCGAGCTGCAAGCTTCCGGCTTCTAGCCCCGCTTGCACAGCGGTGTTTGCCGCGCTAGTCACGCCCGGCTCCCCATCCCGGGGAAGCATTTTTCGTACGACGGCACGGGCCGTCCAATGCGAGGGTTCAGATGGCGAACGAAAAGCTTGGTTTGATTGGCAAGAAGCTTGGCATGATCCAGATCTACGACGATGCCGGCAGCGTGCAGGGCGTCACCGTGGTCGAGGTCACCCCCAACACCGTCCTCCAGGTGAAGACCACCGCGGGCAAAGACGGCTACAACGCGCTGCAGCTGGGTGCCGGCGAGGGCAAGAAGAAGCAGGCCGCGCGTAGCAACACGATCCGCGCCGAGAAGCTCGGGGTCGCGCTGCCGAAGTACATCCGCGAGTTCCGCGTCACCGCCGCCGCCGCCGCCAAGGCCGCCGTGGGTGGGCAGCTCTCCATCGCCGACGTCTTCAAGGTGGGCGACCTGGTCGACGTCCAGGGCCAGAGCAAGGGCAAGGGCTTCAAGGGCGTCATGGTGCGCCACAACTTCGCTGGCTTCGGCAGCAGCCACGGCGTGCACGAATACTACCGCCACGGCGGCTCGATCGGCACCCGCCTGACCCCCGGCATGACCATGAAGGGCACGAAGATGCCCGGTCACATGGGCGACCGGAAGGTTTCCGTCCAGAACATCAAGGTCGTGAAGATCGACGCCGAGCGGAACCTCGTGTTCCTCAAGGGCGGCGTCCCCGGGGCCCGCGGCGCGAGCGTGATCGTCCGCCCCGCCGTCAAGGCCTAGGACAGCGACAGTCTCCGCAGCTCAGGTGCCACGACGAACGTGGCGCCTGTCGCGGCGCGCACGGCTTCAACCGACAGGTCTTCGGCAACCTCGAGGAGGGTCAACCCTCCCTTGAAGCTGAACACGCCGTAGTCGGTGATGAGGAGATCGACACAGGCAACGCCGGTGAGCGGCAGGTTGCAGGCGTCGAGTAACTTGGGTTCGCCCTTGGCCGTGTGCTCCATCGTCACGACGACGCGCCTCGCACCCGACACGAGGTCCATCGCACCGCCCATGCCCTTGACC
>SXON01000165.1 GCA_005778355.1 Pseudomonadota bacterium
GCCGGCCTGGTTGGCGCAGCCCATTACCACCTCGTCGATCGCGCCAGGATCGAGGCCCGCGCGGCCGGCCACCTCCTTGAGCACCATGGCGGCGAGGTCGTCGGGGCGCAGCTCGGCGAGGCCACCGCCGAAGCGGCCGATCGGGGTGCGCAGCGGGCAGGCGATCACGGCCTCGGGCATGGGAACTCCTGGCCGCGGGGCTATCCCGGTGGCGGCCCGCCCATCCCGCGGGTACACCGCGCGCGATGCGGACCTTCCTGCTGTTTGCCACCTGGTCGTGCGTGAGCGTGTGCTCGCGGATGATCGATCCCCCCCAGGGCGCCGATAGCGACGCGCTCACCGACCCCTGCGCCGACGGCTGCGATACCAGCGGCACGCCCGACGACACGGGCGACAGCGGTAGCGGCAGCGGCGTCGGCCCCGGCACCGTGGAGCACGTGGTGGTGCTGGTGCTCGACGGTGTGCGCCTCGACGAGACCTTCGGCAGTAGCGACAGTAACGCCGCCGGCGTGGCCACCGACACGCTCTGGATGCCGGTGAAAGACACGCTCCTCCCCGACGCCACGCTGGTCTTGCCCGGCAACGCCATCGGCTTCACGGGCACCACCGGCGGCCTCGGCGACCTGCTCACCGGCGGCCGCACGCGCGAGGCCGACCTGCCCATCGTGGCGGGCGTGGGGTCCTACCGTCCCGACCGCCCCACGCTGTTGGAGACGGTGAGCGGCGCGCAGCTCATCGCCAATGGCGACGCGCCGGCCGCGCTGGCCGAGAGCGTGTACCCCGGCGCCAACGGTGCCAGCTACGCCTTCATCTCCGATCCCGCCGCGGCGGATGCCCCCTCCCCCGACGACACCGACGTGATCGACGCGGTGAAGGCGGCGGCCGCCGGGAGCCCGCTGGTGGTGGGCGTGATCCAGGCCGTCGATCGCACGGCCCACGGCAGCGCCGGCGCGGGCGCGTACGCCGAGGCCAGCGAGAATCTCGCCCAGCCCATCGCCGACCTGTGGACGTGGATCCAGTCCGACGCCTCCGGGCTCAAGGACACCGTCTTGCTCGTGGTCGTGGCCGACCATGGTCGCCACCGCTGGGGCGACGAGTTCGACGCCCGCAACGTAGACGGCATCCTCTGGGACTACGCCGACCACGGCGACCAGTGCGGCGGCTGTCGCGCGGTGCCCATGCTGCTCGCTGGGCCCGGGGTGCACCGGGGCGCCACCGTGGAGCGCAAGTACACGCTGGAAGACCTCGCCGCCACGCTGGCCTTCGCGCTCGGCGTGGAGCTGCCCTACGCCGACGGCATGGTGATCCGCGAGGCCTTCGGCGACGCGAGCACCGCGCTCGATCGCGACGGCATGGCCCAGATCGACCGGCGGGGCGACCACCAGGCCGAGCAGCGGTGGACCGGCTCCTCCGTGGCGCGAAGCGGCATCGTGGTGGACGGCCAGCAGCTGGTCCAAGAGGCCGACGGCACCTTCCTCGCCGAGGACCCGGTGGTCTTCGCCGACAGCACCGGTGCGGTGCTCGCCTGCTGGCGCGAGGTGGAGGTGGGCCTCGCGGCCGCCGAGATCGACTGGCCCTGGACGCCAGCCTGCCAGCAGTACGACGGGAGCTGGACCAAGGTCGGCTTCGTCGACGCGCAGGTGGCTCCGGACTGGCGCCCGGCGCTCGCCGAGCACGGGGGCGTCGTGACCGCCGCCTACGCGAAGGACGCGCGCCAGCACGACGACAGCCCGCGCGGCGGCGGTATCGCCCTCGCCAAGCTCGAGGGCGGCGCGTGGTCGGCGATCACCGATCTCGACCTGCTGGTGCCGGGCACGCCGGCGCTCCACTCCACGGGCGAGCGCCTCTTGCTCGCGGTGGCCCACTCCGACAGCTCCGCCGACGGCACGCTCAGCGCCGCTCGCTACACCCGGCACGTGTCGGTCTTCGACGCGCAGAACGGCAGCGAGCTCTACCGGACGGTCACCGAGACCTGCCCGGCCGCGGCCGACTGTGTCGACCGCGCGCCCACCACCGACGACGGCGGGCTCGACTGGGCGCGCATGGAGCTACCGGCCCTCGGCCCGGTGGGCGACGGCCTCGGCCTCGCGTGGGTGAGCCACGGCGACGACGTGGTGACCGTGCACCTCGCCGCCGGATCCCCCAGCGGCGCCGAGTGGGCCACGCCGCTGCGCCTCGACAGTAGCGGCAAGGTATTGCCGGCCGTCGCACCGGTGATCGCCGACGGGGTGGTGTATTGGGCGCGCATCGGCAGCGCCGGCACCGCCGAGGTGTGTCGTTATTCACCCACGGTCGCGACCGACACCGGCGTGGTGGCCGGCGTGTCCGGTTGCGCCGACACCGGCAGCAGCGCGCTGCGTGACCTCGCGGCCGGCGGCGGCGAGGTGCTCGCGGTGGCCAAGGCGGCGGGGGCGGAGTGGAAGACGGTGACGGTGGCGTTCTGACTGCGCCGTTCACTCCGGCCGATCTCCGCGAACAGGCGAACACGGCAGGCTGGCGTCGCCCGTGGCGTTGCTTCGACGCGCCGAGTGGCCGACCGCTGATCGACCGATGGGGACCCCACATCCAACCCGGGTGCTCGGCGCCCGTCGGCGTGAGGCGAGACACGCCCCCCTGGGTTGGGAGGAACGACCATCGCGACAGCGAATGTCGGCCGCGGCAACCGTCGTGAGCGCAGATGTTCCGAGCAGCCGACATCGTAAGCGCTGATGCCGTCAACACGCGACCGCCGCCACTGCGGGCGAGGTACTCCCGGGGCGGGTGCGGGAAAACCTAGGTTGTCCGGTTGGGGGCCTGTCGATGGGCAACGCCCCGGGTACCCCGGCGGTCATTCGATGCGACTGCACTCACGACGACGACTACTCGAAGCATCTGTGCTTGCGACGTCTGGTGTGGCGTCCCGGCTCACGATGGCCGGCAGCGCCGCGGCTCAATGTGATGCGCACGGAAAGCTGGAAGTTCCGCGAGCCCGTGAGCAGCCCTGGCCGCGCTCCACGCTCGTCGATGACGCTCTGGAGGTAGCCGAACAGGACCGGGGCACGCTGAACCTCGTCGTGAGTGAGACCGGGCACGCCCACGAAGCGACCCAGGAAGCCTCGAGGATCCTCGGCCGTCTCACGCCGCGTCTGCGGGTCCTCCAACGTGCGGTGCGGGCAGTCCGGAAAGCGGCTGCGGGCAAACGTGGTCTTCCCGCTCTGTCGCGGACCCGTGAGAAACAACGCTGGGAAGCCTCTAGACAGCGTCAGGAGACGGGGGCAAGCGACCGTGGCGCCATGGCAATTGGGGATTCGATCCCCAATTACCACGACCGTGCAAAAACTCAAGGATCGAGGAGGCTAGCTCGGCTGGCTCCGGCCGGCAGGCGTGGGGTTCTGAGGGGGCGCGGTTGACGTCGCGCGCAGAGGGCTGTATGAATTCTCCATACAGGAGTCCGCATGCGCCAGACTGTCGCCGTCAGCCTCCCGGCAGACCTCACCGCCCGGCTCGACGTGGTCGCCAGCGAGGAGGGCACATCGCGAAGTGAAGTCGTTCGTGAAGCCGTGCACCGATATCTCGCCTTGCGACAGTTCCAGAAGGTCCGCGAGTCCATCATTCCCTACGCGGAAGCGGCCGGGGTGCTCTCCGACGAGGATGTGTTCCGGTCCATGTCGTGAGGGTCGTGCTCGACGCGAACGTGCTGGTCGCTGCCCTTGCGACGCGCGGCGCCTGCGCCGAGCTGTTCGCTAGGGTGCTCGCGGTCCACGAGTATGCACTGGACGACAGCCTGCAGGGCGAGGTCGTCCGCGTCCTCCGTGAGAAGTTCAAGGTGCCGCAGGCGCGCCTCGCCGACGTGTTGGCGCTCCTCGAGGGAACGGCGGCACGAGTCAGCGCTCCCGCCCTGGACGAACCGGCATGCCGGGACCGTGACGACGACCGGGTTCTCGCCCTGGCGCTCGCTTTTTCGGCCGACGTGCTGGTGTCGGGGGACGACGACCTGCTCGTGCTCAACCCGTGGCGGGGTATCCCCATCGTTCGACCACGAGATTTTTGGCCCCTTGACCGGATCGCGAGCGCTTGACGGTCGCTCGCCCGAGACGCCCCTAGAACACCAGATCATCCGAGAAAACCCCGGTCTTGCCCCCGGCCAGGGCGCCGAGCATCTGGCGCCGGTACCAGCCCCAGGCGTGGAACACGGGCGAGCCCAGGTCGCGCAGGGGCGCCAGCACCGGGTAGGAAGACTGGAAGAAAGGGGTGAGCGCGCGGCTGGCCCAGGAGTAGAAACGCAGGTGCTCGCGACGTAGCGTCGAGTAGTGCGCGAGCGGCTGGCCCCCTGCGACGACCCCCGCCAGGACCGCAGCGTCGACCAGCGCGAGATTGGCGCCCTGCCCGAGCTGTGGCGACATGGCGTGCGCACAATCGCCGATCCAGGCTCGGCGATGGGTGTGCCAGCGAGGCGCCACCACGTCGAAGTAGGGCGCGAAGAGCACGTCGTCGTGCGAGCGGACCGCATCGAGGGGTGCCTCGGGCATGAGCGTGCGCACCTGTGCCTTCCAGGCCTCGATGGGCGACGCGCGCCAGCTCTCCACCGCGTCGGCCCGGTGGCTCCAGAACAGCGACACCGTGCCGTCCCCAGAGGGCAAGAGCCCCGCCATCTCCCGTGTGTCGCGGTAACGCTGGTAGAGCACCCCGGGGTGCAGCTCGGCCTCGGCCACCACCCACAACGCGCCCCACGGATAGGGTGTCACCCGGGCCCCAGGCGCGCGAAGTTCGGAGCGTGCCCCGCTCGCGACCACGACGAGGTCGAAGCGTTCGCGCTCGTCGCACTCCACCCAGGCGGCCGCCCCGTCCTCGCCCGTGGCGCGCACCTCCACGCCGGTGCGCACCGTCACGCGGGGCTCGTCGAGCACGGCGGCCCAGAGCGCCGCGAACACCGCGCCCCGCTGCACGCCGAGGCCGAAAGCACCGGGACGCCAGTCCTCATAGGCGAGGTCGAGCACGGTGCGGTTGGTGGTGGTGGTGCCGTGGAGGCGCCCCACCCGGGCACCGCGCGACAAGACCTGCTGTTCGAGCCCCAGCCTCCGCAACACTTCCATGCCGGTGGGCTGCATGAGGATGCCAGCGCCAACGGGGCCCGGATCGGGCACGCGCTCGTAGAGCACCACCGCGTGGCCGGCCCGGGCGAGAAAGAGCGCGAGCGCCGGGCCGCCGGTGCCGCCGCCGACGATTCCGACGCGCATGGGGCGGCGTTATCGCGGCTCGCCGGGGCACGGGGCCGGGGTGGCGACGACCGGTCGCCTGCCCGATGAGCCCCTGGGCCTTCCACCTTGCGACGGCGCTGTTGGTCTTGATCCGCGCGGGCTGGCGAGCCCGCGCTCACTGGGGGGCGGCACTCGCTGTCGCTCGCGCACGCCTTCCTAGTTGGTCGCTCGGGCGAAACGTGCCATGATGTCCCGACACCGGGGTCCATCGCATGCTCGTCGCGCTCCTGCTCGCCACGCCGGAAGCCCTCGCAATCGACGCCGACCAGGACGGCTGGCACGCCGAGGGAGCGCTCCCCGACTGCGACGACGACAACGAGGCGGTGAACCCCGCCGCCGCCGAGGACGTCAGCAACGAGGTGGACGATGACTGCGATGGCTCGCGCCTGATCCGCCGGGTGTACGTCACCGCGCTGGAAAACCCGGGTGCCGTGGACTGGACGCTCAGCAACGCCAGCTTCCAGGCAGGTCAACTGAATTTTACCTCCCCCCCCTCAGCAAACATCGGTCGCGACACTAGCACACACGTTCGCGTGGGGAACGGGTGAGCTGAACGTCGGCATCGACGTGGACAGCCTCGGCCCCGGCGCTTCCTGCACCGTCGAGGTGAAGAAGCAGGGCGCGGCGCAGTCCACTTCGCTCTCGCTAGATGAGGGCACCAACGCGCTCAAGTTCTCGAACATCACGCCGGGCTCCACCGTGGGCTTGTTGCGCATCAACTGCTCCGGTGGCAACGCGATCATCGACTGGCTCACCGTCGCCAACGGCCCCTACTCGATGGCGCCGCTGATGGACATGGAGGCCGAGGCCTCGCCGATGAAGATGCCCTCCGGCGGGCGCATGACCTTCGTGCGCCCGAGCGACGAGCAGAACTACCTCTTCATGGGCAGCGACGCGGGCGGCCTGTCGTACAGCACCGACGGGGAGACGTGGAACTTCGCGAACGGCGCGTCGCAAGACTGGACCGACCGGGGCGAC
>SXON01000166.1 GCA_005778355.1 Pseudomonadota bacterium
CAGGCCAGCGACATCGAGATCCAGGCCAAGGAGATCGTGCGCATCCGCGCCGAGCTCAACCAGATCCTCACGCTACACACCGGCCAGGCCTACGACCGGATCGTGAAGGACACTGACCGCGACTACATCATGACCGCCGACGAGGCTGTCAACTACGGTATCGTCGACGAGATCATCAGCGCGAAGACCGGCGTCCCCTAGCCAGTCGTCGTAGAATCGCGCGTCATGGCCTGCCCCGCCGAGGCGCCGCTCGACGTCTTCCTCTTCCTGCTCGACGACGCGCGCGTCGACCAGCTCGCGTACCTGCCCGAGACGACGGCTCGCCTTGCGCCAGTGGCCGTCGAGTTCGAGCGGGCCTACGTCACCACCCCGCTGTGCTGCCCCTCCCGCGCCAGCCTGCTGAGCGGTGGCTACACGCCGTCCCGCGCCGGGGTGATCACCAACCTCGCCCCAAACGGCGGTGCGACAGTCTTCGACGACGGTCACACGCTCGCCGTGCGCATGGCCGAGAGCGGCTACGCCACCGCGCTCTACGGGAAGTACCTGAACGATTACGGTCTCCTCGGGCAGTACGTCCCGCCCGGTTGGACCGACTGGGCAGGCGTGGTGGATGGCGTTGACTGGAACACCGGCTCGGCCCGCGCCGGACAGTCAGCCGCCGACGCGCCGGGCCACACCAGCGAGGAGCCATTCGGCGGGTACGTCACCGAGTGGCAGGTGGGGAAGGTGCAGGCCTTCATCGAGGCCCACCCCAGCGAGCCGCTGTTCGTGCACCTGAGCTTCCTCGCCCCACACTCGCCGCACACGCCGCACATCAGCGACGTGGGCCGCCTGGCCGGGGAACTCTACCGGGGCGGCGCCTTCGAGGAGGCCGACCTTGCCGACAAGCCGGCGTGGGTCCAGTCCCTGCCGCTGGCCACCGCCCAGGAGCTCGCCGCCTTCGACGTCGCCGTGCAGGAGCGCAACGAGTCGCTCTACGCCGTCGACCGCGCCATCGTGGCGATCATCGACGCGGTGGAGGCGGCCGGCCGCGGGGAACGTGCCGCGTTCATCCTTGCTTCCGACAACGGCATGATGTGGCGAGAGCACCGGCTCAGCGGGAAGGGCCTTCCCTACGAGGAGTCGGTTCACGTGCCCCTCTTGGTGAGCGTCCCGGGCGCGTCGCCACGCGTCGACGACCGGCTGGTGGCCGCCAACCTTGACCTGGGCGCCACCGTCCAGGAGTTGGCCGGACTCGACGTCGAGGGCGATGGCCAGAGCCTCGTTCCCGCGCTCTGCGACAGCGGGGCGCCGTCGCGGGATCACGTCGCGATCCAGGGCTGGCCGGCCGGATCGCCGCCCTGGGCTGGCGTCGTCACGAACACACATAAATATGTCGCGACCGCCACCGGTGAGGAAGAGTTCTACGACCTCGTCACCGACCCGTCGGAGAGCTCGAGCCTCCATGCCGAGCCGGAGGAGGCGCCGCGGCTCGCCGAGCTGGCGGCCCTCTCCGAGGTTGAGCGCGGCGTGACGGTGGTGACGAGCCTCTTGCCCGATGCGACGCGCGGCGAAGACTACTCGGCCGAGCTCGTGGCCTGGGGCGGCACCGAGCCCTATCGCTGGACCGTCACGCGGGGTGAGTTGCCCGGCGGCGTTCAACTCTCGGAGACCGGTGCCGTGGTGGGCACGCCGACGGAGCTTGGCCAGCACACCTTCTGGGTGACGGTGTCCGACAGCAGCGCCTCGCCCTTCCACGGCGAGCCGCAGCACCACGAGGCGCCGGTCACCCTGGTTGTCGCGCGTGCCACCCCCACGGAACCGGCCGAGGACTGCGGTTGCGGCGGGGTCGCGGCGCTACCGGTGCTGCTCGTGTTCGCCCGGCGTCAGAAGCGCCACTTCTTGTAGGCCGACACGCCGATCTCGGCGCTGCTGTTGGTGCCCACCTCTAGGTACCAGCGGTAGGGGAGCGTCACCTCGAGCGAGACACCCAGCTTGTCCTTGGTGTTCGGGTCGGTGTCGAACTCGTAGGCGGTGGTGAGGAAGACGTTCCGTCCGAGGGCGAAGCCGACGCCGAACATGCCGTCGGTCACCTCCACCCGGTCGAGGTGAAGGGTCGACGCCACGCCCTCTTTCACCTCGTTGCGCAGCATCGCCGACACGAGCGCAAGGGCCTGGGTGCCGTTGCCCTCGCCGGCCTCCATCTCGGCGATCGGCTTGCCGAGCACGAGGATCTCGATGGCCACCTCGTTCGACACCTCGTCGCTCGAGAAGTCGAGCGTGGGCGCCCCGGCCACGCCCCCGATGGCCACGGTGATCTCCCCATACTCGGTGGAATGCACCGCTTCGAGGTCGAGCACCGGCTGTCGGTAGTCGGCCCCGGTGAACGCGACGGTGCCCTCGGTGAGCTCGAAGGGCCGCCCGAGCACCTCGGCGCGCCCTCGCTGGGGCTCCACCTCGCCGGTGATGCGCAGCTCGTCGCCCTTGTGGTCGAGGCGCACCTCGCCGTCGAGCTCGGTCTCCACGAGCACAGTGGACAGGGAGCGCGCGAGGTCGCCGTAGGCGCCCTGGAGCGGCATCGCGACGTCGACGCGCACGTTGCCGGCGAGGTCGACGTCGATCTTCGGGTGCAGCGCCAGGGTGAAGGCGGGCGCGCTGCCCTCGGCCACGGCGCTGGCCACGGCGCCGGGCGTGGAGAGGTGGATGTCGGGGTGCAGCGTGGTGCCCCGGCTCGACTCGAAGAACCGTTCCCGCAGGTGGATGTAGGCGTTGTCGACGCGCAAGGCACCCCGGGCGTCGAGTGCACGCCCATCGCTGGCAACGCTGAGCTCGCCGGAGACCTGGGCCCGCCGGTCGGCGGTGGCGACGAGCCAGGCGCGGTCGAGCTTCACTGATCCCGCCATCGACTGAGGACGGAAACCATCGAGCTTCAACTTTGCGTTCGCGTCGATGGTGCCGTGACCGAGGCCGAGCTCGCGCAGCTCTCCAGATGCGTAGGCCGGAGCGGTGCGCGCGGTCACCTGGTCGATCACCGCGATGCCGGGCTGCACACGGCCGCGCATCCGCAGCTCGTCGAGCCGGAGGCCGAGAGGGGAGAGGGTGAGCGCGCCCTCCCGCACGTAGTAGCCCACGCTAATCGCGGGTTTTGCGAGGCTGCCGGTTACCTCGCCCGCGGCGACGAGGCAGCCCATCGCATCGATGACCCCCACCCGCAGGGCCTCCAACGCCGCGACCGGTAGGCCCGCGCCACCGATCTCGAGCAGGAGCCCAGGTTTGTCGAGCGCGAAGTCGTCGCCCAGTGGCACGAAGCCGCCGACGGTGAGCTCGCCCGAGCCCTCGCCTTCCAGGCAGTCCGCGTCGGGGGGCGCCTCGGCGCGGGCGCGCGCGAAGACGCCAGTTGCTTTTGCGCGCTCGGGGGTGCCGAATCCTAGGCGCATGTCCACGCGATAACCAAAGACCGAGGGGGCAAGTTCTATCGTCGCCGGTGACACGGGGATGTCGCCGAGTCGCGCGCTCGCGAGGTTGACGCCGCCGGCGAGTCGAGGAGCCCAGGGCTTGCCCGTGAGGGCAAAGGCGCCCTGGATGCTGCCGTCGACGTCCCACGAAACCCGGCCGAGACGCCGCAGGGTTGCGATGGGGAACTGCTTGAGGATCACGCTCCCGTTGAGGTCGCCGAGGAGCGTCTCGCGGGTGGGCTGTCCGCCCCGCCCACGCAGCCAGTCCATCGCCACGCCGGTTTGCACGGGCACCGCGACGTACATCTCGGCGCGCGACTGGAAGGCCTGGTTGACCACGACGCGACCGGCGAGGAATCCCCCGGCAAGGTTGGCGTCGACCCACGTGCGCACGCTCGGTCCCTCGCCGCCGAGCGGGAGGTCGAGGCTGCTGGTGAGAGTGGCTGTCGGTTCAGCCGTCGTGCCGCCGAGGTCGAGGGCGAGGCTGGTGGTGGCCTCAGGCAAGGGCCGGTTGTCGAGCAGGGCCGACAACGTGGCGCTATCGACAGGGGGAATCGCGAGGTGTAGGCGCACGGGACCGTCTTGCATGAGCCGCACACCCCGTCGCGACACCTGCAAGGGCGCGGAGCCCGAGAAACGCACGCGCTCGGCGGTGCCGTCGGCCACGGTGCCCTCCAGGTTGAGCGCCTCGCCGTTGCCCTCGATGCTCACCGACACCTGCGCCCCGCGCAGGGCGCCGGGCACCACGAGGTCGAGCACCGTCACCGAGCCCTCCACGCGCACGTCGTCGAGGTTGCCCACCAGCCCAAGGCCCGCGTGCACGCTGCCCTGGTAGCCAGCCGCAGTGGACCCGATCACCGGCGCGAGGTCGGAGAGGTCGAAGTCGCGCACGCTGAGCACCAGCGTGTCGCGTCGGCCCGTGCCAAAGCCACCGTCGGCGGCGACGCTGCCCGAGCGTCCCACGGCGAGGTCGACGTGCACCCCGGCCACGCCGCCCTCGCGCAGCCACTTCGCGCGCTGTGTGCCGTGACCGGTGGCGCGTACGCCGGGGCCGAGCTCGATGTCGAGGCCATCGACGGTCAGCTCGTCGCGAGCGGGATTGAATCGAGCATCGGCGACGAGCACGGTGCGATCAGGCTCGGCGAGGCGCAGCTGCGCGCGGTAGTCGTCGGCGAGGTCGATCACCACCATGCCGGTCGCCGCGCCGCGGTCGCGCCAGCGCAGGCCGTGAACACCGAGCTCGGCGTGGCCCGTGGGCTTCTTGCCGTCCCACTGCACGTCGACCGTGCCCGCGAGGAGGTCGACGGTCGCGCTCTCGGCGGCGAGGCCGCCCCCGTTGACGCTGCCGGTGGCGTGACCACTCAGCCCCTCGGCGAACTGCCCGGTGACGACCCCCGTGAAGCCGACCGTGCCCTCCAGTCCGATGCGCCGCAGCGCCACCTTCGAGTACGCCACCCGGGCACTGAGAGTGCGCGCCACGGCGTCGACCTCGCCGGCCAGCCGCGCGTCGGCCCAGCCGGCGCTGGCCGAGAGGCCCTCGGTCCGCACCTTGCCGTCGGCCAGGGAGGCCGTGCCGTTCGCGTGGAGCCGCTCGCCCCGGGCGTGAGCGATGGCGTCGAACTCGGCGGTGCCTTGGAGCTCGCTGGGCCACGCCATCCCCGTGCCCTTGGCGCGAACCCAGCCGCCAAGGTTCACCGTCTCCACGCCCTCAAGCACGGCGGCGAGGTCGAGGCCCGGGGTCTGCGCGTCGATCGCCCAGGCGAGGGGCTTGACCGTCGAGTCTGCCGCCAGGTTGGCGCTGAGCGGGCCTCCGGGGGTGGAGAGGTCGACGCGCACCTCGGGCGCGCCGAGGGTGCCGCCGACGCTCGCAGCACCGATGTAACGCCCCTTGAGTCGCGACTCGGCCAGCGCCGGGACGAGCGGGGCGAGCGCGAGCGGCTCCGCTTGGAAGGTGGTCAGCTCGAAGGCGAGTGACTGGTCGCGAAGGGCGCCCTCGATCGAGAGGCTCGCGGCCGTCCCCAGCCCGGCGCGTGAGGGCAAGAGCACGAGGAAGCCTGGCGTCCACCGCCCGCTCGTCGACATGCTCGCGGGGAGGTCGCGGAGAGAGGCGGAGCCTTGCAGATCGGACCACATCACCACGCGCCCGCTCACGCTGGCTGCGCCTTCGAGCGCGAGCGTGTCGACGCTCCACTCGCCCACGCGCACGCGTCCGTCCACCGTGAAGTGCCGCACGTCGAGGCCGAAGGGGAGGCCCGACCAGGGCTTCGGGTCGCCCGACGCGGGCCACATGCGGTCGAAGTCCCCCCCGTCGAGCTGCACGTCGAGACCGTGCACCACCAGGTCGTGCACCGGCAGGGTGGCGGCCAGAAGCGCCGTCGGGCTCAGCTCGGCGCGTACGGTTTCCGCCACGATCCGCCGGTTGCCGTCGGGATCCACCACGCGCACGCCGTCGAGCTCCACCCAGGAGAGCACGTCGGTGCGCAGGCGATCCACCTCGATGCGCCCGGCCACGGGCTGGAAACGCGGCAACAGCTGCGCGAGGAGCCAGTCGTTGCCGAGCTGGGTGCGCAAGAGGCCCAGGAGGCCCATCACCGCCACGCCGAGCAAGAATGCGCTCAGGACGGGGGTCCAGGCCAGGAGCCGCAGCCCGCGTTTCCGCATCAGAAGGCCTCGCCGAGGCCGAGGTGCACCGCCCACGTCTGGTCGGCCCAGGCCGGTTGATCGGCGTTCTTCAACGCGAAGGCCACGTCGAAGCGGATCGCGCCGATGGCGCTGTAGTACCGGAGGCCGCCGCCGAGGCCGAGCTGGATGGGGTTGTCGAGCACCAGCTCGGCCTTGTCCCACGCGCGCCCTCCGTCGACGAAGAGCACCATGCCCGTCGACCAGAGCAGGGGTTGTCGTAGCTCGAAGCTGCCATAGGCCGAGTAAAGGCCGCCCACCGGCTCGTAGGTTTCCACGCCGTCGACCTCCACGAGCACGTGGGGGCCGAGGCGCTTGTCGCCCCAGCCGCGCACCGTGCTGCCGCCGCCCACGTAGAGCCGCTCGTCGAGGTCGATATTGGCGCCGGTCTCGTAGGGCAACACTGCGCCGCCACCGCCGCGTACCGCGAGGATCGTGCCCGGCTCCCAGCTCCCGGCGCGCAGGTGACGATAGCCGCGCACTTCGCCCAGGACGCGGAAGAAACCGAAGTCACCGCCCAGGGGGCCTCCGGCCTCCGATGTCGCGACCATGAAGTAGTAGTTTCGCGTTGGCGCGAGGGGGTTGTCGCGCGCGTCCCAGGTGAGCGACTGCTCCAGCGAGGAGAGCAGGTACTCGCTCTTGGCCGACACGTCCAGGCGACTGTCGACGATCGCGGCGCGGTCGATGACGTCGAAGTATCGGTGGTATTTGAGCTGGTATCCGAATGTGGCCGCGATACGACGATCCGGCGTCCAGGTGACGCTGGGGAGGGTGGTCGCCTCGAACTCGCGGTAGCCGGTCTCCACGCCGAGCAGCGCGGTGGTGCCCAGCCCCAGCGCGATGTGCCCCCCAACGAGCCCGGGGACGGTGAAACTCTGGTTGAAGCTCGCGACAGGCGCGATGGTGTCGAGTGCCTGGGTGCCCACGTCGACCTCGGCCGTGGGATCGACGGTGGCGGCCACGCCGCCCTCCACCGTGGCCTCGTAGCGCAAGAGCCGCTTGACCACGTCGTCGTCGCGGTAGCTCACGGCCGCGACGACCCGCTGCTGACCGGGCTCCACGACCAGCGACGGACCGAAGGCAAAGGTGCGCGAGGGACGGCGTTGCAGGCGGATCTCGATGGGGACTTCGCGCGCCTCGGGGGTGTCGAGCACCGGGCGCACCTCGACGAGCGCGTACACGCCGAGACCGTAGAGGCGCTGTCGCGCGGCGACGATCTTGCTCGTGCGGTAGCCGTCGCCGGGCTCGAAGCCGAGCTCCTGCAAGAGTCTCGCCTCGGGGAGGATCTTCTCGCCGCGGACCGTGATCTCTCCAAACACACAGGCGCGGCCCGGCTCCACATCGAGACGCACGTGCACGGTGTGCAGGTCGGGACGCACATCCACACGCCCGGTCACCTTCGCGTAGGCATAGCCTCGCTCGTGGAGACGCTCGCGCACCGCATCCAGGCTCGACTGGTAGGCGTCGAGGTTGAACGTGTCGCCGGCCCTGAGCTCGAGCAGTCGGCGCAGGCCGTCGGCGAAGGGGCCGCTCAGGCTGTCGATGCCCCCGATCTCCATGTCGGCGTCGAGCACCGACGGCTGGCCCCGTTCCACGTGGGCCACCAGGTCGATGCGTTGGGCGCCGGTGCGATCCGGTCGTCGTCGTGGCACTTCTTCCCATCTCAGGAACTTCGCGTCGAAGTAGCCGTGGTGCTGGTACCAGGTCTCCAGGCGCTTCGCGTCGTCGACGAGCACGCCCTCGTCGAAGAGGCCGGCGTCGCCCACGAGCGGTCCGGCGTCGAGTCGGTGGAGCTCGAGCGTGGTCTTCCCGAGCACGACGGGCTCGAAGTCCACTAGCCGCCGCGTGTGACGCTGCTCGATGGCGTCGAGCAAGGCCCCGGCGCTATCGGCGGCGAAGGGGCTCGCGCTATTGCCCTCCACGCGGATGTCTTCCACGATCGTCTGGCCGGGCCCCAGCGCGGGGTGCGGGCAGCCGCCGAGGAGCGCGAGGATCGACGCGAGAGGCGGCACGGGAGGGGGGTTTCTATCCGCGCGGGAACTTGCGCGCGGTTTTGGTGTCGGGTACAGTGCATGCGGAGGTCGCGATGCTGGCTGTGCTCCTGCTGGGCTGCCCGGGGGACGAGTCGAAGGACGGTGCGCTGCCCGAGGGGGAAACCCAGCAGTACGCGGTCGTCGGGGTGGCCGACGGGTGCGACGATAGTGGGCGGCCGGCGCCGCGTCGTTATGCACATATGTCGAGTTTCGTCACAGACGATCCGATCAGCGTGGGCGGACGCCTGCTTTCGCGCGGAATCGTGCTTTCTGGTGGTGACGACGGTGGGGGGGGGGGGTACGACGATTTATGGGTGTTTGACCTAACGAATTTAGAGTCCGAGGCGCCGGGCTGCCGATGGACGCAGATTCTGGGCACGGGTGCGACGGGTGGCGGCAACTACGGTGGCGCCTTCGGTTTCGACCCGACCACCGAGACTTTCCTGCTGGCGGGCGGACTCGAAGTTGACTCCGTCGGCCGACGCGCTCGGGACGGGATCTGGAGTGCCGATCTCGCGAACTTGTCGGCGGGGTTCACTCGTGTAGGGAGCCTCCCGCCGGTGGAGTACTGGTTCTCGCTCGTGGGCGACGCTCGGTGCGCTGGGAATCTGGAGCACCCGATGGTCGACGAATCGTGTGGCGGTACCGATGCGTGCTACTTCGACGCGTGCTCGGGCGTAGGTCTCGGCGAATGCTTCGGCGAGGAGGCCGATCACACCTTCGGTTGCGCGGAGGATCCCTTCTGCGAGCACGGGGAGAGCGAGGTGGCGTACTCGGTGTTGGCTCCGGGCGTCTGGCAGGCGGCCTCTTGGATGGATCCTGAGGCAGGTGCGCTGTACGTACTTGGCGGCACGACCGGTTGCGAGGGCACGGATTGCGCCGACTGGGACGAACTGTTCTCTGTCGCCGGGGGCACTTCGGAGTCGGTCACGGCGGCGAACGCGCCGACCAAGCTGTCCATCACCGCCGGCGGGTCGGTGATCGCCGACGACGCCGCGATCTGGGACGAGGTCGGCACGGTCCTCGAAGACTACCCGGCCCGGGCCTCGTACGGCCTGCGTGGGAGTGGTGCGTACTTGCCCGACGCCGCGTGGGATCGGGCCACGCGTACCTGGGGCACCCCTGCCAACGGTTCTGATGTTGATGCCGTGCACTATGGGGGGAGTTGGCAGCAGGATCTCCCATCGGAGTGGGAGTACGACGCGATGGCGACGTGCGTGGAGTACTGGACGGCAGGCTGCCCGAGTCACTGCACGGCCTACGAGGGCGCATGGTCGAGTGTCGGGCCCTGGTTCGCCGACGTCGCGGACGGGTTCCAGGACCCAGGACAGAACTGGATGGTCTCCGAGCAGGAGTTCTGGGAGTACGAGCCCGTCGATCCGGGCAGCGCCTACCTGCCGCTCATCGACGCGGCGATGGTGCGCACGGGGGCGAGCGGGGACTGGGGGACCGCGGTGATCGTCGGCGGTCGCGACTCGTCGTCGTCGTCAGGAACGAGCGCCGCCTGGATCCCTGGTGTGGCCACGGTCCCCACGCCGAGCAGCTTCGGCGCGCGCTACGGGGCGAGCGCCGCGTACGACCCGGCGGGGCAGGCTGGCTACGTGTTCGGGGGGAACTTGAGTGATCGTGCGCTCTACCGGGTAGAGGCCCCCGAGACGGTGTCGCCGGGGGACAACGTCGTCGCGACGCTCGATTCGGCCGCGGAGAAGCTCACCTACGTCAGTGACACCGAGTGGGTGCACGAGTCGAAGCTGTACATCGACGTGGCGTGCGAGACGGGATGGGACTGCATGCTGGGCAAGCTGGCCTTCGCGATTCCGACAGTGGACTCGGCCGAAGTGGCCACCGTGGCCGTGAAGATGGAGGTGGATGGGGTTGAGGAGGTGGTGACGGGGGTGGCGAGCGCGACGACGATTCCGCTACTGGATGGTGGACGTGCGACGCGTTTCGATGTGGAGAGCCCGTTCACGGTAACGGGGGCGGAAACCGTCGTCCTCACGATCACGTGGCGCGAACTGACGGTCGGCCGAGTGGATGCTGCGGATGACGCCCTGGAGTTTGCCGTCATGACGACGTGGACACCAGGCTCGGGGAGTGCTGGCCTTCGGCATTTCGCTTTCGGGTACCTTGCGGCTTGGCTGGTGGATCCCACTGCGCCGGAGGTGACGGCGGATGACGAGGTGACGCTCAGCTCATTCGTCGTGAGTCCGCCGACCGGAACACTCGCGCTGAGTGCCGGGGATCGAACGGCGAATGGCGATGGAAGCGTCACCTTCGGATCGGCAATCGTCACGCCGATGGTGCACGGTGTGTTGATTCTGGACGGTGGCGAGATAGTGACACAGGTCGCGACAGTTTCGGGCCATTCGATCACCGTAGCCACGGATGCGAGGTCAGGAACCGGGACGCGCCAAGCGCTGGACGACTATCTCTCGGGCGTGATTTCGCCTTCGCTCCTGCAAGATGTGGCGTGGCTGGAGACCTCCCTCGGTGCGTTCGATCGGAACGTCAACCTCGTGGCTACGGTACCATCTACGCAACGGTTGACGGCGGGGAGAACTCGAGGAGTCATGCACGTCGTGCAGCCAGGGTACCCTGATGGGACCGAAGATCGGCCGCTCTTCAACGCCCACGCTATCGTCCATGAACTGGCGCACCACTGGTTCCTCGTGCGCAGAAACACGGACTCGAGCGCGTTCTGGACGAAAGATGCGCTTTGCACACTGGCCGCGGAGTCACGGCACGCGACGGCCGCATTCGATAGCGGCTGGCTGCGACGCGGGGCACTCGCTCTGATCGAACGAGGAGTGCGCGGTGGGAGCGGGGACGTGGAGGTCATCAACCTCTCCGACCCGACCGCGCGAACCGAGCTCACCTATAAGGGAGGCAGCTACCTGATGGCTCAGCTCGAGGCGACCACCATCGCCAACGGCGGTACGTCCGCTTCGTTTTGGGCACAATGGGGGGGATTGTTCGGTGGTGGCGGTGCGGCCGTCACGTCGGCCGACGTGTCAGGCGCCGTGACTACCCTGTCGGGAAGTGGAACCTTCTACGCTGAGTGGATCGCGACGGGGCGGGTGGGCATCCCGCTCGTGACACTGACGGCGGTGGCACCCGGGACCGCCGTGCCGGACAGTGGCTCGCCGACGGGCGAGGCTGTCTCCGGCGTCACCAGCGTTCAAATCTCACAGGTGCAGGATGACCTGTTCGGTTTTCCCCTGTTCTCTTCTGTGCCCTATCAACTTGGCTGCGGGCCGCTTCCGCTCGGGAGCGCTGGAGGATTGCCCTTCACGGAGTGCCAGTCAAATCTGACGACTGCGGGATCGAGCTTCGACCTGCTCGCCGCTGGCGAGCAGGTTCGATCCCTGACTGAGAACGTCGCCGTAACGGGGGGGAGCGGTGGGTTTCCTATGGCTCTGGCGGTTTTCTCGGCGCACCAACTGCTGCCCGACAACATGGATGTGATGCTTGCGGGCGCGCCCTGGCAGCAGTGGTGCGCGAACGGCTCGGCCCTCGCCGATTGCCTGGGGGACGACGACATGGACGGTGCTGCGAACCTGTCCGATTGCGATGATTCGTTGGCAACCACCCTTCCTGGCCCAAGTGAGGTCACCGGCGATGGGTTTGATCACAACTGTGACGGCTGGGCCTGCCTTCTTGAGGCCCCCTCAACATGCATTCCCGTGGAGTACCCATGAACCCCCGCCCCGCTACGATCGCAGTCGCCCTGGTGCTGGGCCCGTTGGCCCTTGCCTACACCACGTTGTCCAGCTCACCCGCCATCGCTGAGGGGGCCGAGTCGTTCGACCGATTCAGGCAGGAGATGGGCACCTTCGAGACGCTGCGAATCTGGGTCGGTGTCGAGCCGCCCGTGCCCCAGGGTGAGACGACGACCGGTTGTTCCAAGGGCGGCAGACCCTGGTGCCCCACCGGCTGGATTGTGGCGGCTGACGCTGCCGGGCGACTCTCGGCAAACGCGGTCGTTGAGCAAACCACGTACGAGCGCACCCTGGTGCTGGGCGGGCAGGCCACGACGTACGTGCCCGGCCTCGATGAGCAGCGGCCTCCCAATGTTGCGCTTGCGATGTTGTTGACGAGGTGTTTTGAGTTCCTCAGGCAGGATTTGCAGACGGCGCCGTTTTCGCAGGGCAGTGCCCAGCAGTTGGGCCTACCGACGGGCCTGATGGGGTCCCGCGCTGAGTTCTTCAGGGTTGTGGCGGATGTCGGGCTGGAAACACCGGTCGAAATCTCCTTTGGGTTCGATACCCTCGGTACTCTGGGTGCGGTGGCGGTCGAGGTGGGCGGCCGAATCACCAAGGTCTCCGTTGGCGGCGTCGAGTTGGACCAAGACCTCGGCGCCGACTGGTTCGTGCCCTACGCCTGGCCGCATCGCCCCCCGTACTTCCCACCGGCGGTCGAGGCGTCGCTGAGGGAGATCACCACCGGCGGGCAGTGACCCACCCGCTGACGCTTGCCAGCGACCCCGCTGGTGACTAACCCCGGCGCCCCATGTGGCTCGCCTCGCGCCTCGGGCTCCTCTTCGCCGTGCTGGCCGGCGGCTGCACGGCCGAGCCCCAGGCCACCGCTCACGCCGCCATCGCCTCGCTCTCCACCGCCCCGGTGGAGGCTGCCACCTACCTCCCGGTCGCGACGCTCGACGGCTCGGTCGACCCCATCGCCAGCGTGCAGCTCGGCTTCGACGTGCCCGGCCGCATCGAGCGGCTCCTGGTGCAGCGGGGCGACGCCGTGGCCAAGGGCCAGCCCGTGGCCACCCTCGACGACCGCATGGCCCGGGCTCAGCTCGCCCAGGCCGAGGCGGCCACGGCGGGTGCCGAGGCTCAACTCGCCGCGGGCGAGGCGGCTTTCGCGCGGGCTCGGGCCCTGCACGAGGCGGGCGGGCTCAGCGAGCAGCAGTGGAAAGACGCCGAGGCGGGAGTGCTCGCCGGTCGCGCCGGGGTGGAGCAGGCTCGCGCGGCGGTGTCGCTGGCGCGTACGCACGTGGCCAACCACACCCTCGGCGCGCCGATCGCCGGTACCATCACCAATTGCCCCGACAACGCCGGGATGATGATCGGCGCGGGCACGCCGCTGTTTTTGCTGGAAGACCTCTCCGCCCTGCAGATCAAGGGCGCCGTGGGCGAGAACGACGGCTGGGTGACGGCTGGGATGACCGCCACCGTCATCCCCGGCGCCGACAACAGCATCTCCGCCGTCGCGACGGTGTCGCGAGTGATCCCTGCGCTCGACCCGATGACGCGCCGATTGCCGGTGGAGCTGCGGCTCGACAACCCGCCCCCTGGCCTGCGGGCGCATGCCTACGCGCGGGCCACCATCACCGCCTCGGAGCCGGTCGCCGTGTTCGCCGTGCCCCGGGCCGCCGTGGTGGCCCGTCCCGACTTCTCGGTGGTGGTGCAGCGCGGCGAGGTGCATGCCCGGGTGCCCGTGAAAGTGCTCGCCGAGGAAGCCGAACGAACGCTGGTGCGCGGCGAGTTGCAGGCGGGCGACGTCGTCGTGCTCTACCCCCCGAGCGGCCTCGGGGGCGAGGGGTGAACGACGGGCACGAGAGCGCGGCGCCCACCGGGCACACTGTGGGCGGCGGCCTCGGCATCTCCGACGTGGCGATCCGTCGCCCGGTTTTCACGGCGATGCTGTCGCTCGCGGTGATCGTGCTCGGCCTGCTCGGCTACCGCGGGCTGCCCACCGACCTGTATCCCCCGGTCAACTTCCCGATCCTGCTGGTGCAAACGGTCTACCCGGGCGCCTCCCCGGCCGACATCGAGCGCGACATCACCGATCCCATCGAAGACGCCGTCGCCGGCATCTCGGGCATCCAGAAGCTCACCAGCTTCACGCGCGACTCGGTGTCGCTGGTGATGATCCAGTTCGAGCTCGACGAAGACCTCGACGCCGCCACCGCCGCCGTGCGCGACCGCGTGGGTGCCATCGAGAGCAAGCTCCCCGACGCCGCCGACGACCCGCTGATTCGGCAGATTGACATCGGCGCGTTGCCGGTCTTGGTGGTGGCTGTCGCGACCGATGGCTCGGTGAACGACACTCGCGCGCTCGCCGACGAGCGCCTGAAGCCGCTCCTGGAGCAGGTGGAGGGGGTGGGTGCCATCAACGTGCTGGGCGGACAAGAACGCGAAGTCCAGGTGAACCTCGACCTCGACAAGCTCGCCGCCATGGAGCTCGGCGCTCGCGAGGTGATGGAGCGCATCGGCTACGAGAACATCAGCGTTCCCGTGGGACAGTTCCGCGCCTCCGACTACAGCATCGGTGTGCGCGCCACTGGGCAGTTCACCTCGGTGAAAGACCTGTCGAGCGCGGTGGTGCACAACTTCGACGACGGACGCCTCTTGCGACTCGGGGAGGTGGCCGAGGTGGTGGACGGCTGGACTCGCCCCACCCGCTACGTCCGCAACAACGGCAAAGACGCGGTCACATTGGAAGTGGTGAAGAAGTCGGGGGGGAACACCATCGCCGTCGCCCACGGAGTCGTGTCGCGGCTCAACGAGATCGTGCCGAAGCTCGGCCACGGCGCCACCTTCGAGGTGATCGCCGACCAGAGTCGCGACATCGAGGCCAACGCCCACGAGGTGTGGATCGCCATCTACTATGGCGGTGCGATGGCGGTGCTCGTCATCCTGTTTTTCCTGCTCGACTGGCGGGGAACCTTGATCTCCGCGCTGGCCTTGCCCACGTCGATCATCGGCACCTTCGCGATGATGGCGCTGTTTGGCTTCTCCATCAACATGATGACGTTGATGGGCATGAGCCTGGCCATTGGGCTCCTGATCGACGACGCGGTGGTGGTGCGCGAGTCGATCACTCGACGCTTGGAGGCGGGCGACGACCCTGTCACCGCCGCGTCGCGAGGTACTGCCGAGATTGCGCTGGCGGTGCTCGCCACCACGATGTCGCTGGTGGCGGTCTTCGTGCCGGTGGCCTTCATGTCGGGCATGGTGGGCCAGTTCTTCAAGCAGTTCGGCCTCACGATTGCAGTCGCGGTTCTATTGTCGCTGTTCGTGGCGTTCACACTCGATCCAATGCTGTCGTCACGCTTCTCGGTGGCCCACCACGGCAAGCGCACCGGCCTCGCGGGCCTGGTCGAGCAGTTCCTCGACGGCCTCGATCTGGTTTACCGTCGGGTGCTCGACGGCGTCTTGCGTCACCCCTTCCTCACGATGGGCATGGCGGCGGTCACGCTGGTGTGCACGGGCGCCGTGGCGGTCTTCTTGCCGGCCGAGTTCGTGCCCAAGCAAGACCGCGGCGAGGTGATCGCCGACATCCGCCTCCCGGTGGGCACGGCGCTCCAGGTGACCAACGACGTGGCGCGGGAACGCGAGGCTGCCCTGCTCGCCGTGGAGGGTGTGCGTCGCGTGTACACGCTGGTGGGCCATGAGGACCAGTCGCACCGCGTGCGCTTCCGCGTGGGGCTCACCGACAAGGAAGAACGGCCGCTCCCCTTCAGTTTTTACGAGGAGCAAGTTCGCGCGGTGCTCGACACGGTGAAGAACGGCGAGGCCGACCTGCAACAACCGGCGATGATCGAGGGGCTTGGCGACTGGCCGCCCTTCATGATCGTCATCCAGGGGCCCGACCTCGAGGGCGTCGTGCGCGAAGGCCAGCGCGTGGAGAAGCTGGTCGCGAGCGTGGCTGGCACCAGCGACGTGCGGTTGACGGTGAACCCGGGGCGCCCGGAGCTACTCGTCAACGTCGACCGCGCGGTGTCTGCCGATCGGGGTCTGCCCGCCGGTGTCGTCGGCTTGTCGGCGCGTTCGCTGGTGGAGGGGAACATCGTCGGCGCCTTGCGCGACGGCGGACCGGAGGCCGGTATTCGTGTGCGCGCGGCGCCTCGGTTTGTCGACACTGAGACGGAGCTGCGCAACCTGCTCTTGCCCTCGCCGCGGGGCGACATCCGCCTGGGCGACGTCGCGACGGTGACCATGGGCGCGGGCGCCAGCGAGATCGTTCACCACCAGCGCATGCGCGCGGTCACCGTGTGGTCGCAGATCGCCGATGGGGCCGCGCTGGGCGGCGTGCTCGAGGAAGTGAAGCAGCGCATGGCGGAAACGCCGCTGCCGGAGGGCTACGCCTGGGAGATCGACGGGCAGGCGAAGGACATGGAGGAGACGGCGGGCGCGATGGGCCTCGCCATCGGCGTGGCCTTCATCTTCATCTTCATGGTGCTGGCCTCGCAGTTCGAGAGCCTGATCCACCCGGTCACCCTGATGGCGAGCGTGCCGCTGGCGATGGTGGGGGCGATTCTCGGTCTGGCGGTCACTGGGTCGAGCATCTCGATGGGAAGCCAGATCGGGATCATCCTCTTGATGGGGCTTGTCACCAAGAACGCGATCTTGCTGGTCGATGGCGCGCTGGTGCACCTGCGCGAGGGCATGTCGCCGGCGGAGGCGATGCGCGCGGCCGGTCCTCGTCGTTTGCGCCCGATCCTCATGACCTCGGCGGCGATGGTGCTCGGCATGCTGCCCACGGCCATCGGCAGCGGCGTGGGCAGCGAGTTCCGCGCGCCGATGGCAGTGGCGGTGATCGGCGGGGTGATCTCCAGCACGTTGTTGACCCTGCTGGTCGTTCCGGTGGCCTTCGTGTGGATGGAGTGGATTCGCGCGGTGCCGGGAAGGGTGCTTCGGCGACTGCGGGGGTAGTGGGTGGGGACGCGGACCGCGGCGACGAGGGCGATGCCGATGCCGCTGACGCTGACGCTGACGCTGCGCAGCGGAAAGTTGTCGCGACGTCGTCGGTGCGATCAGGGCACGGCGAGGGCGAGACCTGCCCGGAGCCCCATCTGGAGCCCGATGGCGCGCACGAGATCGAGGCGCACTGGCCGTCTACGGTGTTTCCGGAGGGAGCGGCGGTGTACGCCGAGGAGCGTGGCGAGCTCGTCGTCGTACAGGTGGTCGGAGCCGAGTTCGATGGCGGCGCGACGGGCGTCCACCACGAGCGGTGTGCGTCGCGACAGGTCGGGCGCGGCGACGGCGGCCGCAGCAGAGTCGATGAGCGTGGCGTGTTCGAAGCCCACGGCGAGCGTGTCGAGGCCGAGGATGTCCAGCAGTTGCTGTCGCGACACGCGCGGCAGTGCAGCGTATACGCGAGCGGGTAGCCACGGGGCGATCACCCGCAGGCCGAGGAGGTCAGGCAGGGTGGTGGCCTCGAAGCGCGGGTCGCCACCCACGGCGTGGTGTTGAGCCTGCTTGAGCACATAGAAGAAGGCGTTTTGTAGGTGCCACTGGTCGTGTACCTCCGTCACCCGGGTGGGCTCGAGTCGCGCGCCGTCACCCCGGGCGGTGCGCACCCGGTACTGCGTGGCCGCAGCGAGTCGGTCCGGGCGCCTGGGTCCCTTGGCCACCGCGTGGGCGTGGGTATCGGCGGCACCGGCCACCAGGAGGCCGTGGTCCTTTCCGCCGGCGAGGATGGCGGCGATGAGCGCCCGGCGGTCGCCGTCGTTTTCGGCGAGTGGGGCACTGTCTTCCCGGCGGTAGACGAACTGGAGGGCCAGGGGCATGTGGCCGCGCAGGGCAAGAGGCGTGCCGCCGCATTCACGGCGTTGGCCGGTGACGGCGGGTGACGGTGGGTGACGAGTGTCCGTCCGAGCACGACGGCCGTCCTGCAGGCAAGAGCGTCAAGAGGCGGGGCGTGATCTTCCTGGCAACATCGCGCGGTGCCCGTGGGGCCCCGTGGGCGGGTGGGCCAGCCTGCGAACCGGGAGGGGTCGTGACGGCGGGGCGGCCCGAAGTAGCAAACTTCCCCCGAGGTTGGGGGGATCGGGCCGGTGGGGTGGTCGCTCACGACGAGGCCCATTCGTCCCGAGGCGCGGGGCGCGGCCCGAAGTGGCAAACCTCCGGCGAGGTAGGTGGGATCGGGCCGGTCGCATGGTCGCTCACGATGGCTGGGAGGGCGCCAATCTCGCCGTCGTCGGCCCGAAGTGGCAAACCTCCCGCGAGGTTGTGGGGTTCGGGCCGGTCGGAGTGTCACTCGCGACGGCTGGGAAGGCGCGCAGCTGGCGGGGCGCGGCCCGTAGTGCCAAACCTCCGGCGAGGTAGGTGGGATCGGGCCGGTCGCGTGGCCACTCACGACGGCTGCGAGGGCGCGCAGCTCGCCGTGAGCGGCCCGAAGTGGCCAACCTCCGGCGAGTTTGGGGGGATTGGGCCGGTCGCATGGTCGCTCACGATGGCTGGGAGGGCGCCAATCTCGCCGTCGTCGGCCCGAAGTGGCAAACCTCCCGCGAGGTTGGGGGGTTCGGGCCGGTCGGAGTGTCACTCGCGACGGCTGGGAAGGCGCGCAGCTGGCGGGGCGCGGCCCGTAGTGCCAAACCTCCGGCGAGGTAGGTGGGATCGGGCCGGTCACGTGGTCGCTTACGACGGCTGGGAGGGTGTCCACCCGGTCGTGCGCGGCCCGAAGTGGCCAACCTCCGGCGAGGTTCGTGGGATCGGACCGGTCACGTGGTCGCTTACGACGGCTGGGAGGGTGTCCACCCGGTCGTGCGCGGCCCGAAGTGGCAAACCTCTGGCGAGGTTGCTGGGATCGGGCCGGTCGCATGGCCACTCGCGACGGGGGGGAAGGCGTCCACCCCGCCGTGCGCGGCCCGAAGTGGCAAACCTCCGGCGAGGTTGCTGGGATCGGGCCGGTCGGCGGGCCGCTCACGACGGTGGGGCGTGCGTCCACCCTGCCGTCGTCTGCCAAGTATGGGTTTGCATCCAGGGTAAGATCACCGCCCATGTCGGTATGGCTCCCGCTACTCGCCGATGCCCTGGCATGCGCGGCTTCCCCGGGCTCCGCCCCGCCGGTCGGCGTCACCGCCGAGCCTCCGCCCATGCGCGCCGAGAGCGCCGGGTCCGCGCCGAGCGTGCTGCCTCTCTCTGTCTACGACACTGAGCCTATCGGCACGTTCGTGGTGCTCTGGCACCCCGGCCTCGGCGCGGCCGAGCGAAACGGCGTGCGGGCCGCGTTGGCCGAGGACTTCAAGGGCGTCGTTGGCGCCGTGCCTCGGGAGGCACTCGAACGCCTCGGCGGAACCCGAATCGTCGTAAACCGGGAGTTCATCGACGCCGAGGGCGTGCGCAAACGTGGCCTCGCCACGCACCGCTCTGCCGCCTGGTTGACGGCCCATGGATTCGACGCCGCGCGCGAGGGCGTCGTCGAGGTGTACGACGTGGCTGACTACCTGCACGTCCGGGCGGGCCCGCAACCCATGGTGCTCCTGCACGAGCTGACGCACGTCCTCGCGCAGCACGCCGGTGAGGCCACACTCGCCGCCATCAGCGAGGCCTACGGGCACGCCGAGCGGAGTGGTCGCTACGACCACGTGGCCCATGCCGAGAACGCCCGCTCGGCCCAGGCCTACGCCATGAACAATGCCGGCGAGTACACCGCCGAGCTGTCCGAGGCGTACTTTGGGCGCAACGACTGGTTCCCCTTCGACCGTGCCGAGCTGCGGGCATTCGACACCGCCGGTTGCGACGCCGTGGCTCGCCTGTGGATGGTGACCGAACCCGACTGCTGAGCTGCGTCCCCGGTCGCATGCCGACCCTCCTTTCACAACGGGTGACAATCCTCCGCGCTAGCGTGCGCCTGATGTCGCTCTTCCTGCTGGCCTGCACGCCCGATGTTGAAATCTCGATGAACCGTGGCACCGCAGGTCGCGACGACGACACGGGTGAACCCACGAGCGATGTCGACACCGCCGAGGATGACTCCGGCGTCCCTGGGCACGAAGGGGCCCAGTGGACCTTCCTGGTCTTCATGAACGGCGACAACGACCTCGAGAAGTGGGCACTCGCCGATGTCAACGAGATGGAGGCCGTCGGCTCCACCGACGACGTGAACATCGTCGTGCAAGTCGACCGCTCGGCGCGCCAGGACGACAGCGACGGCGACTGGAGCGGCGCCCGGCGCTTCCGCGTGGAGAAGGACCAGAACACGCGGTCGATCACCTCACCGGTGCTGGCCGATCTGGGCACCGTCGACAGCGGAACGCCGCAGACGGTCATCGACTTTGTCGAGTGGGGCATCGCGAACTACCCGGCCGAGCGCGTGGCGGTGGTGCTGTGGGACCACGGCACCGGCTGGTCCTTCCAACCCGAGGAGGGACAGAAGGGCATTTCCGACGACTTCGACGCCGGGAGCGAGCTGAGCGTGGCCGAGGGCGACGTGACCGAGGTGTACGCGGCGGCGGCGGCGGCGCTCGGGCGCCCCGTGGATCTCGTCGGCTTCGACGCCTGCATCATGATGGCCTGGGAGGTGGCGTGGTCCGTGGCCCCCCATGGCAAGGTGATGGTGGCCTCGCAGGACTACGAGGCTCTCCAGGGCTGGGACTATACGGGCGCGATGGCCGACCTCGTGGCCAACCCGGAGATGAGCGCGGCCGACCTCGGCGAGAGCATCGCCTTCCATTTCCACGAGATCCCGGACAGCACACAGTCGGTCCTCGACCTGGGACAAGTCCCGGCCTTCACCGCGGCCATCAGCGAGGTGGCCGACGCGGTGATCGCCAGTGGCGCGGCGGCCGAAGTGCTCGCGATGGCGACCGAAGACGCCCAGGGCTTCGACGGCCCACGGTCGACCAATCACGACGCGCTCGACCTGCTCAGCCGGCTGTCCAGCGCGAGCAACGACGCCGCCGTCGACGCCGCCATCGAGGCAGCCATGGCGCTGTCAGAGCCGTTGATCATCAGTAACTACAACCAGGGCGGACGCGTGAAGAACGCCAACGGGCTCACGATCTACTCGCCCTCCACCGGCTCGGAGCCGCCGATCTACCAGAACGCCCCCTGGTCGGCCGACACCAGCTGGGACGAGATGATCGCGGCGGCGGCGGAGTAAACGCCAGCTTCGCCGTTGCAGCTCCAGCTAGCCATAGGCTCCATCGCCCCCTCGCGATACACCGCTAGGGATGTCCCGAGCTGAGCTTTTTCGCGTCCTAGGCGACTCCACACGCCTCCGCATCCTCGCCTTGCTCACCCGCGAGGAGCTGGCGGTGTCGGAGGTCCAGGAGGTGGTGGGCGTGGGGCAATCCACGGTGTCGGGGCACCTCGCGCAGCTCAAGGGCGTGGGGCTGGTCACCGCGCGTCGCGACGGGGCGCACACGCGGTACACCGCCGCCACGCCGGAGAACGAGGGCGGGGTGCTCAAGCTCGTGGCCGACGCCCCGCTCCCCGAAGGCGACGAGATCGCCCTTCGACGTGTGCTCGCCGAGCGCGAGTCGCCCACCCCCGAGGGCCTTGGCAACGACTACCTCCCCGGTCGATCATGGGAGGCGCTGGCGCACCTGCTCTTGTCGCTGGTCCCGCCGATGCGAATCGCCGACCTTGGCGTGGGGACCGGTCGTCTCACGGCCCTCTTCGCCGAGCACGCGCGCCAGGTGATCGCGGTCGATCGCGACGCCGCCGCGCTCGAACGTTTGCCGCCGGGCATCGAGCGACGCCTCGGCACGCTCGAGGATCCTCCCCTGAAGGAGCGCGAGGTCGACCTGGTGTTGCTCTCGCAGGCGCTCCACTGCGTCGGCGACCCGGTGGCCACGCTGCGGAAGTGCCGGGAAGCGCTGGTGGGCGGCGGCAAGATCGCCGTGCTCGATCTCGCGCCACACACCCACCACTGGGTTGAGCACCGTCTCGGTCACAAACACCTCGGCTTTGCCGACCTCGGCTCGCTCCTCACCGAGGCTGGATTCCACAACGTCACCAGTCGCGTGGTGCACGTCGATCGCAAGGCCCCTGCCTTCACCACAGTGCTCGCCATCGGCGCACGGTAGTGGCTATCGCTATATCGTGATATACCGACAGGCATGAGCACCTTCCTCTCGGCCCTCTCGGATCGGGTCCTCGTTTTCGACGGGGGCATGGGTACGCAACTACAGGGTTTCGACCTTCCCTTGTCGGACTATCAGGGTCTGGAGAATTGCTCTGAGATCCTGAACCTCACCCGCCCCGATGTGGTGGGCACCATCCATCGCCGGTACTTCGAGGCCGGGGCCGACATCGTGGAGACCAACAGCTTCGGTGGCGCGCCCTGGGTGCTCGCCGAGTTCGGCCTGCAAGCCGACACCGAGCGCATCAACCGGGTGGCCGCCGAGGTGGCGCGCGAGGCGGCCCTCGCCTTCTCATCGGAGGCGCGACCCCGCTTCGTGGCCGGGAGCATCGGCCCCGGCACGCGCTTGCCCACCCTCGGCCACATCCACTGGGACGAGATGTACGCCGGATACCGGGCCCAGGTGCGGGGGCTCGTCCAGGGCGGGGCCGACGTGCTCCTCGTGGAAACCTGCCAGGACCTCCTGCAGACCAAGTGCGCGCTCGCGGCCATCGTCGACGAACGGGCCGCGCTCCGCTCGGTCCTGGGTCGCGACATCCCCATCATGGCGCAAGTGACGATGGAGACCACTGGCACGATGTTGCTCGGCAGCGACATCGCCGCCGCCGTTACCGTGCTCGAGCAGTACCCCATCGACCTCATCGGGCTCAACTGCGCCACCGGCCCACAGGAGATGGCCGCGCACGTGGCGTATCTGGGTCGACACGCCCGCGCGCGCATCTCGGTCTTGCCCAACGCCGGCCTGCCGCAGCTGGTGGACGGTAAGACCTGCTACCCGCTCCGCCCGGACGAGCTCGCCGACTGGCACCTCCGCTTCATCGAGCAAGACGGCGTCAACGCCGTGGGCGGCTGCTGTGGCACCACGCCCGACCACATCCGCGCCGTGGCGGCACGAGTGCTCGGTCACAAACCGAGGCACCGCACGCCGGAGTTCGTGCCCTCGGCGTCGTCGCTCTACTCGCCGGTGTCGCTGCGGCAACAGGCGGACGTCTTCGCGATCGGAGAGCGCACCAACGCCAACGGATCGCGCCAGTTCAAGCGCCTGCTCGACGCCCAGGACTGGGACGGCATGGTGGGCATGGGTCGCGACCAGGTGAAGGGTGGAAGCCACGCCGTCGACGTGTGCGTGGCCTTCGTGGGGCGCCCTGAGGAGCGCGACATGGACGAGCTGGTCAAGCGCATGGTCCAGTCGGTGCAGGCGCCGCTGGTCATCGACAGTACGGAAACCAACGTGCTCGAAGCCGCGCTCAAGCGCATCGGGGGCAAGCCGCTGGTCAACAGCATCAACCTCGAAGACGGCGAGGGCAAGCTCGACATTATCTGCACGCTCTGCAAGCGCCACGGCGCCGGCGTCATCGCGCTGACCATCGACGAGGAGGGCATGGCCAAGACACCCGAGCGGAAGCTCGAGGTGGCGGAGCGCCTCTACGACCTCGCCGTGAACCGCCACGGCATGGCGCCGGACGACATCCTCTTTGATCCCCTCACGTTCACCATCGCCACCGGCAACGAGGACGACCGCAAGCTCGGCCTCTACACCCTAGAGGGCATCCAACTCATCAGCCAGCGCTTCCCTCGTTGTGGTGTCGTGCTTGGCCTCTCCAACATTAGCTTCGGTCTCAATCCGGCGGCGCGGCACGCGCTCAACAGCGTTTTCCTCCATCACGCACGCGAGGCCGGCATGACCGCCGCCATCGTGCACGCCGAGAAGATCACCCCGCTCTTCAAGATCGAGCCCGAGGTGCGCGAGGTCTGCGAAGACCTGATTCACGATCGGCGTCGCGAGGGCTACGACCCGCTCCAACGACTGCTCGCGATCTTCGCCGACCGCAAGCTGGAGAAGACCGAGAAAAAACGCGCCGAGACCGTGGAACAAAGGCTGAAAGACCGCATCATCGACGGCGATCGCAACGGCCTCGACGTCGACCTCGACGAGGCCCTCGGCCAACACAGCGCGCTCGCCATCATCAACGAGATTCTGCTCGATGGCATGCGGGTTGTTGGCGAACTTTTTGGCTCGGGACAGATGCAGCTGCCCTTCGTGCTCCAGTCGGCCGAGACGATGAAGGCGGCGGTGGCCTACTTGCAGCCCCACATGGACAAGGTGGAGGGCCCGGCCAAGGGCACGATGGTGCTCGCCACCGTTCGCGGCGACGTGCACGACATCGGCACGACCCTCGTCGACATCATCCTCTCCAACAATGGCTACAAGGTCGTCAACATCGGCATCAAGCAGCCGATCGACCAGATCCTAAAGGCCGCCGAGGAACACCACGCCGACGCGATCGGCATGTCGGGCCTGCTGGTGAAGAGCACGGTGATCATGAGGGAGAACCTCGAGGAGATGCGTCGGCAGGGGTGGACCAAGCCGGTGGTGCTCGGCGGCGCCGCGCTCACCCGCGCGTACGTCGAGAACGATTGTTCACAATCCTACGGTCGCAAGGTGGCCTACGCGAAGGACGCGTTCTCGGGCCTGCATTTCATGGAGAAACTGTCGAGCTACGACGATGCGCTGACTCAGGTCGAAGTCGCCGGTCCCCAGCCGATCCCCGCCCGCGTCGATCGTCCCTTGCCCTACGACGCCCGCGACGCCCAGCCTGCGGCCGCCGTCCCCGCGCCGTTGCCCCCGTTCCTCGGTTCGCGCCTCGTGGAGGTACCCGTCAAGGCGCTGGCGCCGTGGATCAACGAGGACATCCTCTACAAGTTCCAGTGGGGATTCCTGCGCAAGAACCTGTCGACCGAGGAGCACGCGGAGCAGCTCCGCACCGTCGCCCGCCCCATCCTGGTCGACCTGCTCGACCGTTGCGCTCGGGAGGGCATCCTGCAGCCCCGCGCGGTGTATGGCTGGTTCAAGGCCCATCGCGATGGCGACGCGATCGTGCTGGACGACGGGACGCGCCTCGGCTTTCCCCGGCAGCGCGATGGTGGCCGCTGCATCGCCGACTTCGTGGGCGCCGACGATCTGGTGGGGCTGCAACTGGTGACCGTGGGCGAGCGGGCCACGGAGGTGTGCCGCGAGTGGTTCGAGGCCCACAAGTACACCGACTACCTCTACCTGCACGGCCTATCGGTGGAGCTCACCGAGGCCCTGGCCGAGTTCGTGCACCGCCAGATGCGCGCCGAGATCGGCATCGCGGGGGATGACGCGCGCGACATCCACGACTTGTTCCACAAGCAGTACCGTGGCTGTCGCTACGCCTACGGCTACCCGGCCTGTCCCGACATGGCCGACCAGCGTCACATCTTGCGGCTGCTCGGCGCCGAGCGGTTGGGCGTCACGATGGACGCTGACGACCAGCTCCACCCCGAGCAGTCCACGGCCGCCATTGTCATCCACCACCCGCAGGCGCGCTACTTCAAGGTCTAGTTGCCCGGCGGCCCGCCCTGCTGTCCGCCGCCCTGCCCGCCCTGCTGTCCGCCGCCCTGGCCCATGCCGCCGCCTTGTCCGCCGGGCGGTTGATTTCCCGGTCGCCCCCTGCCTGTGCCCTGGGGCTGCGACTGGCCCTGGTTGCCTCCCCGGGGGTTGTCCTTCGGGATCTCGAAGAGGCCGGTGCCCGCCTCTCCCATCTCGGTGCGCGTGGTTTCCACCTTGCCCACGCGACCCTCGAGCTCGCTGAGCGCGGCCTGGACCGACTTTCCCGCCAACGTCGTGCGTGTGGGGTCGAAGCTCACGTGTTCGGCGTCGTACACGCCGACCGTCTCGAGCTGCTGGACCTTCAGCTCCAAGACCTGCAAGCGCAGCGCGAGGTTCTCGGCGTCGCTGCTCAGTGGCGTCCGCTCCTCATCGGGCTCTTCGCGGTCGCGACACTTCACGTAGAGCTCGTCGAGGGCCTCCTTCACGCTGTCGACGTCGGCGTCGCCCGCGGGCTTGTACGACACGTCCCAGGCGTCGGTGGCGGCACCACAGGCAAGGAGCGAGGGCAGGAGAGAAAGCATGGACCTACGCTACGGCTATGCGCCTCGTCGGTCAACTGGTCGAGGGCCGCTTCTGTCCCACAACCACCCAGGGCGTACCGTTCCCGCCACGCGACACCCAGCTCAGTTGCGAGAACAGGCGCCCCAGCCAGGCGCCTGGCGAACTCGGCTCGAAGAGCCCATGCGCCCCGCCGCCCAGCGACAGGGGCGGCGAGCTGTGAACGAAGCCGAAGCCATCCTCGGCCAGCCAAGCGAGCACTTCGTCCGCCGTGTGACTGGTCCCGGGCGCGGGCTCCACCGGGGTGGCGGGTGACAGGGCTCGCGCGTATCGATTGTGCAAGCCCGCCACGAGGTAGCCACCCTCGGCCACGGCTCGCCCGGCGGCGAGGAAGGCGGCGCGACAGTCGGCGGTGTGATTGAGCACGCCCCGAGCGATCACCACGTCGGCGCTACGGGGCGCGATCGGTGGTCGGAAGAGGTTTCCCCGCGCGAAGGTGACCGTCGCGAGCCCGGCGCGGCGGCGGAAGGCCTCCGCCCGCAGGAGCGACGCCATGCTGAGGTCGAGGCCCACCACCTCGCGGCCAGCCACGCCGAGGAAGTTCGAGAGGTGTCCGGTGCCGCAGCCGAGCTCCAGCACCTTCGCGCGCGGGGGAATGGCCTCGTCGAGCGCACGGGCGATGTCGTCGGCGCGAGCGTTGCGAACCAGCTCGGCCAGGTCGTCGCCGGGACGGTAGTCGGGCGCTGGTCGCTCCTCGTAATGCGCGCGTACACGCTCGGTGAGGCGAACGTCCTCCCCGGCCTCGGGTGCCGACACATATAGGTCGGGCACACCGCCGGTTTCCGTCCAGTCCCGGCGACACTCGCAGCGACCGTCGGCGAAGGGCTTGTGGCAGGTGGGACAGGCGAGCACGAGGTCGGGTGACTAACCGCCCCAGTGCCGGGCACCGGCCGGATCGATCCCGAGGGTCCGCTCGTCTGCCGCCGGGGCTGGGCGATAGGAGGCGCCGTGCCGGGAACCTCGCCGTCGCGTGAAGAGCCGAGCCGCGCGTGGCTCGGCTACGGCGCCCTTGCGCTCCTCGTGGCGCTGCGTGGGTACGGCATCACGCTCGACGCCGGCTGGACCGACACCGACATCCTCGCCGACTACACCTGCGCGGGGAAGGGCGCAGCGAGCCTCCTCCAACCGCTCACCTGCGGCATGGGGGGCGAGAACGCGAACTTCTGGCGCCCCGTGGCGATGTTGCAGTTCTGGCTGCTCCGAGCGAGCCTCGGCGAGTGGGTTCTTGGCTGGCATCTCTGGTCCTTTCTGCTACACGTCGTCAACAGCGCGCTGCTCGGCCTCCTGGTCCGGCGACATGCCGGCATGGCCCCTGGGGCGCTGGCGACGCTCTTGTTCGCGGGTCATCCGCTCGGCGTCGAGATTGTGCCCGCGCTGGCACGCAACCTCGAGCTGAGCTTCTGCCTTGGCTTCCTCGGTGCGCTCTACACGGCCGGTCGCCCGATTGCATGGGTGTTCGCGATGCTCGCGCTTGGCAGCAAGGAAGCGGGGATCCTGCTGGTGCCCGCCCTTGCGTTCTACGCGCCGCGACGAACGCGATGGATCCCCTTGTTGCTGGGCTTCGCCGCGTACGCTCTGTCGCGACATAGCGTGATCCCGGGCCTCGGGGGCTACGGCACGGCCCCTGACCTCTCGAGCCTTGCGGTGGCGCCGGTGGAGCTGATGTTGCCTTCACTCGGGGCGGTGGCACCAGCGCTGCGAGGCGCCGGCCTGGGGTGGGTGGTGATGGCCGTGTCGGGCCTCGCGGTGACGGTCTGGGTGGCCAGCCGCACGCCCGCGCGCCCGTTGGCGCTCTCGATGGCCGCGGTCCTCGGGGGCTCATTCGCGCTCTACGCGGTCACCGGCACCTACTCGCGTCGGCTCTTGTACTTGCCCTCGGCGGCGGCCTGCGTGCTGGTCGCCATCGCCTTCGGACGCGCCTTCACGACGCGCAACAACCAGGGACTATGGCTCGGCGGCGCGTGGTTCGCGGCGTGGATCCATGGCTCGCCGGTCTTTCGTCCCTACACCGATTGGAAGCTCGCCACCGCCGCGATCGAGCCCTTCCTCCGCCCGGAAAGCTGGGCCGACATCCCCGATGGTTCCACCGTGTGGGTCGTGGACCGCCCGGCCCGGGTCGATGCGGATCTCCGCCGTTTCCGGTACTGGTCCACGCGAAAGACGCTCAACAACACGGCCGCGCTCTACAGCATCGAGGCCTGGGTGTTCGAGCACACCGGGAAACACGTGACGTTGGAGCACATCTCGTCGATGTCGATCGGCGGACATTTTCCTGTCGCGACCATCCTCGAATCACCGCTGCGGGTGACCCGGTCCGGGGCGGAGCGCAGCCTCTCCACGCGATCGCCCTTCACGCTCGTCGAGGAGGTCGCGACCTTGCGCATCGAGGGCGAGGGCACGGTGCTCGTGTGGAACCCCGACGGCGTTGAGTCCCGAGAACTACGGGACAAACTCGGAGAGTAGTTCCTCGCCGGTTTCCACTAGGCCGACGTACTCGGCGAGCCAACCGTCGGGACCCCGGATGTTGTCGCACGTGGCGTCGAGCTTCAGCGTGTCGAGCGTCGCGATGGGGAGCGTCCGCGTCTCCGCCGCCGTCACCGAACTGTCGCAGTGCACCGCTGCCTCGGGCTGCGGCGCGCCGTTGACCTCGCTCGTGTAGGTAAAGTCGTCGGTCCAGGTGGTGCCCACGTCCAGCGCCGCCGGGCGGATCAGCCAGCCAGGATCGAAGTCGCGCCACCCCGACTGGGTGATGACGTCGGTGCCGCTGAGGCTCGAGGAGCTCGCGTCGGAGTGGGTGAACCAGGCGCCGTACTCATCGCAACGCCAAATGTCGGTGCGGGTCCATGTGATATAGCCATTGGCGCTGTCGTAGCGACCCTCGGTCTGCAGCGTCACCTCGTCGGCGACGCTCGTCACCGTGGTGTTGTAGCTGCCGTCGAAGCCGTAGGCGGCCACGTACGCGGCGGTGGGTACAAAGGTCCAGCTCGTCCCGAGGCCCTGCACGCCGGCCCATCGGCCACAGGGCCCAGGCTCGCTGGGCGGGTCAAAGCCGCTTCCATCGCCCGTCTCGTTCGATCCGCCCGCGTCGCCCGTCTCGCGCCCGCCGCTGTCGATCAGCCCCGTGTCGACGGCCGACGGCGGCTTCGCACACGCGACGATGAGCAAGAGCATCCCCCGACAATAGCGCGGGCGTTAGCTGCGAGCGGCATGATCCTCCCCCTTGCTGCGCTGGCGCTCGCGGAATCCGCGACCCGGACCCCTTCGATCCCGTTTACGAAGTACGAGCTCCCAAACGGCCTCGACGTTACGCTGGCGCCCGACCATTCGGTGCCTTTCGCCTGCGTGAACGTGTGGTACGACGTCGGTAGCAAAGACGAGTCGCCAGGGCGCTCGGGCTTCGCGCACCTGTTCGAGCACCTGATGTTCAACGGGTCGAAACATCATGACGACGAGTTCTTCAAACCGCTGCAGCCCCTCGGCGCGCGACTCAACGGCAGCACCAACCTCGACCGCACCAACTACTTCGAGTGCCTGCCCGCCGAGCAGCTGCCGCTCGCGATGTTTCTCGAGGCAGACCGGATGGGCTGGTTGCTGCCCGCGCTCACCGCGGAGAAGCTCCAGAACCAGAAGGACGTGGTGCGCAACGAGCGTCGCCAGAACTACGACAATCCTCCCTACGGCCAGGCCTGGATCGAGCTGCTCGGAAACACCTTCCCCGAGGGGCACCCCTACCACATCGCCACCATCGGCAAGCACGAACAGATCGAGGCGGCCACGCTCGACGACGTGAAGGGCTTCTTCCAGAAGTGGTACGTGCCTAATGGCGCCTCTCTTGTGCTGAGCGGCGACTTCGAGGAGGCCACGGCCCGGGCCCTGGTCGACACCTACTTCGCGCCGATCCCCAGAGCCGAAGAGCCCGTGCACCAGGCACCCTCGGCTGCCCGCTTCGACGCGGAGAAGCGCGTGCGGGTGGCGGACGACGTGCCTTTCGACCGGGTGTGGATCACCTGGCACAGCCCCGCGCTCTTCGCGCCCGGCGACGCTGAGCTCGATCTGCTCAGCTCCGCGCTCGCCGAGGGCAAGGACAGTCGCCTCTACAAGGCGCTGGTGATCGACCAGCAGATCGCGCAGGACGTGAGCGCGCGGCAGAACTCGCTTGCCTACCAGAGCTTCTACGTGATCGAGGCCACCGCCTCGGCAGGACACAGCGCGGAAGAGCTGGTTGTCGCCATCGACAAGGTGCTCGCCGAGGTGCGCGCAGAGGGTGTGACCGCCGAGGATCTCGACGTGGGACGCACCGCCTACGAGGTGCAGTTCTTCGGGCAGATCACGACGATCCAGGGGAAGGCCGACTTGCTCAACAACTACAACACCCGCACCGGCGACCCCGGCTACATGAGCAAGGACCTGGAGCGCTACCGTCTCGCGACGGTTGACGGGGTGAACGCGGCGCTACGCGACTGGTTGCCACCTGATCGTCGGCTGGTGCTCGTGATCGGGCCCCCGGTGGCCGAGGGGGCCAAGTGATGCTGCTCGCCCTGATCCTGGCGTGTGCCCCGAAGCCCGTCCCCGTCGTCGAGGCGCCGCCGCCTGCGCCCGTGGAGCACGTGCCCCCCGCGCCGACCCCGCTCCCCGCGCGTTCCTTCCTGGTGCCGAGCGTGGCCGAGGGCAAGCTGAAGAACGGCGCCCGCGTGGCCCTGGTGGAGAACCACGAGGCGCCGCTGGTGAGCGTCACCCTGAGCTTCGCCGCGGGGGGTCTGGCCGACCCGGCGGGAAAGACCGGCCTCGCCGCAGCCACCCTCGACTTGATGAACGAGGGCGCCGGAAAGCGCGACGCGGTGGGCATCAGCGCCGAGTTGCGTCGCCTGGGTGCCTCGCTGGGCACCTCCTCGGGCACCGATGGCTCCAGCCTCTCGGTGTCCTGCCTACGCGACAAGCTCGAACCGACGCTCGACCTGCTCGCTGACGTGCTTTTGCGCCCGACCTTCCCCGAGAAGGACTGGTCGCGCATCAAGCAGCTCTGGATCGATGACCTCTCGGCGGCGAGGGCCTCACCGGCGCGCATCGCCGATCGGGTGATGAACCGAGTGCTCTTTGGTGAGAGCTACCGGGGTCGCCGTTACGACGAGGCCTCGCTTGCCAAGATTGGCGTGAAGGACATGAAGGCATGGCACAAGGCGAATCTCTCGCCTGCGCAGACCGTGGTGCTGGTGGGGGGCGACACCACGCTCGCCGAGGTGGTGCCGCTGCTCGATGCGCGCCTCGGCGCCTGGACCACGCCGCCGCCCAGACTGCCGACGCGTCCGGCCACCCCACCCCTGAGCGCGACCACCGTTCACCTCGTCGACAAGCCCGACGCGCCCCAGTCCGTGATCCGCGCCGCGGCCTACGTGGCCCGCCCGGGCGATCCCGACTGGATGGCACTCTCGGTGGCCAATACCGCCATCGGGGGGCAGTTCGCCTCGCGTATCAACCTGAACCTCCGCGAGAAGCAAGGTTTCACCTACGGCGCCCGCACCTCGCTCGGCTACGATCTGGCCGGCGGCTCGTGGGGTTTTTCCTCGAACATCCGTACCGACGCCACCGGTCCGGCTCTGGTGGAGCTGTTCAAGGAGCTGCGCGAGGCCCGAGGCGAGCGCCCCCTCGCCGACAACGAGGTGGAAGAGGGTCGCGGCGCAGCCATTAACGGCTACGCCTTGCGATTCGAGACGCCTGACTACCTGCTCGGCCAGGTCGACGCGATGTGGACCTACGAGCTGCCTGCCGACTGGGTGAGCGCCTACCTCGACCGCGCCCGCTCGGTGACGACGGCTAGGGCGCAGACGGCGTTCTCCTCGCGGGTCGACCCCGACAAGCTGGCCGTCGTCGTGGTAGGGAGCGCCGCCGCCGTGCGGCCCCAGGTGGAAGCCCTGGGCCTGCCAGTGGTGCTGCACGACGTCGATGGCAACGTGATCGGAGAGCGCTGATGGGCATCGAGAGCCGCTACATCTGGATGGACGGGCAAATGGTCCCGTTCAGCGACGCGAAGGTGCACGTGCTCGCGCACACGCTCCACTACGGCCTCGGCGTTTTCGAGGGCATCCGCAGCTACCAGCAGGACAATGGCGGTGGCGGCGTCTTCAAGCTCGACGAGCACGTTCGCCGGCTCACCGACAGCGCCAAGATGTGCCGGATGGAGCTGCCCTGGAGCCGGGAGCAGATCAAGGCGGCCTGCGTGGAAACGCTCGTCGCCAACGAGATGCCGGAGGCCTACATCCGCCCGATCGTCTACTTCGGCATGGGCAAGATGGGGCTGGGCGCGCGCGACAACCCCGTCCACCTGTCGATCGCGGTGTGGGACTGGGGCCGCTACCTGGGCGAGCAGGGCATCCGCGAGGGCATCCGCGTACAAACCAGCACCTTCACGCGACACCACGTCAACAGCAACTTGCAGCGCGCCAAGGTCATTGGCCACTACGTCAACAGCATCCTCGCCCGCTACGAGGCCAACGACAATGGTTACGACGAGGCGATCATGCTCGACGGCTCCGGCTACGTGGCCGAGGGCACCGGCGAGAACCTGTTTGTCGCGCGGGATGGCGTGGTGAAGACGCCGCCGGTGGTCAACATCCTCGGCGGCATCACCCGTCGCACGTCGATCGACATCCTCAAGCACGAGGGCATCCCGGTGCACGAGATGCACTTCGGTCGCGACGCGCTGTACGTGGCCGACGAGGTCTTCCTCACCGGCACCGCCGCCGAGGTCACCCCCGTGCGCGAGGTCGATCGGCGGGCCGTGGGCAAGCCGGGTCCCATCACCCAGCGGGTGCAGGACATCTACCAGCGGGGCGTGCGCGGCGAGGTGGACTGGTTGAGGCCTTACATCACGGCGTACTAGGCTCAGAATCGTCGAGGTTGGGCCACGCGATGCCCGGCCGGAGGACGGCGGCCAGAGGGGCGAGCTCCAGGCGCTCGTCGTCGCTGCGTCGAAGGACGCCATCGGTCACGAGCTTACGGACGCCCTCGATGCCAAGATGCGAGATCGCGAAGGATTGCTCGAGGGGCCCGGCGGCCAGCTCGGCGGCTCGGGCCGCCAGCTCCGGATCCACGTCGTACAGGGCGCTTGCCCAGCCCACGGGTGACAGGCGTTCGCGCTCGGGCGGGACGGGCCCTGTCTCCAGCAACGCGCGTACCCAGCGGAGGTACACGCCGGGAATCCCGGTCAGCGTGGCGAGCATGTGGAGCAGTCGCGACATCACGGGGTTTTCGAGCATGAGTCGAGTGCGCGCGTCGGCGTGCGCGAGGCGGCGGGTGAGGATGGCGCGGAGGTGTTCGGCGGATGAGGTCCGGAAGGCTTCAGGCTGACCGCCCCGTGACGTCAGGAGGACGTGGCACGCGTTCGGGTACTGGTCGGCGCCGCTCCCGTGCCGGTGCTGGGTGTCCCAGACGATGACCGTTTTGGCCGTTGATGTGAATCGCGAGATGAGGAAGTCCACGGTGAGCGCCGTCAATGGCATTGGCACGGTCGCCAGCGGGGCCACGGCCAGCCGTCGGGCGAGCTCCGGCGACAGCACGGCCGCGGCGTCGAGCTCGGCGGGCACGTGCAGCCGCCCCAATGCGCGCGACACCCTCGCGGCGACACGGTTGTGCGGCTCCAAGAACCGCGCCAGTTGACGGGCGGCCTCCTCTGGCAGCGCGACATCCGGCAGCAGCCAGACGGCCGGCCCGGTCCGGGGCCTCGCCGCCCACCACGCGAGAAGGGCCCGACGGCCGCACCCCAGTTCGCCCGCCAACGGCAGGCGCCCCCCCGGGCCGAGCGCGTCGAGCCGCTCCACCAGCTCCCGCGCCCAGCTCGGCTCCACATAGTCCTCGACGCGCGACGGCTCAACCCAGCGCCAGTCGACGCTCTGCGCCCGCGGGAGGCTCGCGGCGATCTGCGCGACGGTGGGCTCCGCAGGCAGTCGCCGCGCCAGCGCCCTCAAGAGAGTCTCCTGGCCCCCCGGGATCGCGTCGCGCGCCGCCCGGTCGAACACGCGAGTCCAGTAGTCTGGAGCGTCGCTCGTGGGGAGGTCGGTGGGCGGGAAGGCGATCTCCGCGAAGAAGGCCATCGCCGCGTGAGGGCGGGGCAGCGCGCGGTCGAGGGTGGCGGCGAGCGCGCGAGCGTTGGCGGGGGCGAGCTGGAACTTCGGCCGAGTTCGTTTGTGTCGCGACAACTCCACGCGAAGGCTCCGGATCGACCAGAAGTCGGGCGCCTCGCGGATGAATACCCCCTCCAATTCCGCGGGGAGACAAAGGATCAACGGTCGTCCAAGCACTCGATCGAGACCGTTGCGACGGGCGTTGAGACGCCGGAAGAGCTCCGCCCAGGCGGGTTCGTCGCCCACGTCGCTCGCGGTCGCGTCGATGACCACGAGGCCGGCCGCGCCGGGTTGCGCGAGCGGATCGAGCACCTCTCGCTCAAGTTGGCCGATCGTGGTGGGGCTGCTGGGCGCCAGCCGGGCCACGAGGGTGAGCTTCCCCGTGCGTCGCTGCAGCTCCCTCTGGATCCGCGCGAGCGCGGTGTCAGCCTCGGTTTGCGACGACACCACGAGCACGAGGAACTGGAAACCGTCGCCCAGCGCGAGCGCCGTGACCAGCGGCGCAAGCGCGTCAGCCATCGTCGGTGCGTTCGCCCGCCTGGAGAGCCGCCAACATCGCCGGAATCTCGCGGACCGCCGGGTGGAGGTCGAACCACTCCTCGCTGTTGAGGTAGCGGAGCACCACGCTGTTCGCGAGCATGCGGTCGGCGATCGGCCGTTGCCGCTCGTCGTCAACCGCGAGGCGGCGTTCCCGGGCCACGCGGGCCAGCCAGGGGTAGGCGTCGCTGGTCAGCGCGCGGTGGTAGGTGTCGCGAAGCTCAGCCAACGCCGCTTCCATCGCGTCGTCGGGCACCGGGAACTCGTCGCAGACCAGGAGCTCGCGCAGGAGGCGGATCAAGTCGCGGGGATAGCCTCCGGACAAGGCCACGAGCCGGTCGAGTCGCGACGACCACGCGCCTCCGAGCAGTTGCTCGAGGTTCTCAGTGGATACACGCCGCAGGACGAGGTCGCGCGCGGCCGCCCAGCCTGGCGCGAAGCGGCTGCCGTCGCGGTTGGCGAGCTTGATCATCGGCATGAACTGCACTTGCTCGACGCGTCGCAACATCAACGATGGGGGCACGGTGTAGACCGCGTGAACCGGGAGGCGCACGTACGGCGCGCCACCGGCGAAGAGCTGCTCGGCGCTCTGCTGCACCTGGTCCCAGTTGGCCGAGGTACCGCGCAGCTTCTCTAGTGAGTCGAAGATGACCACGAGCCCCGCGCGTCCGGCGGCTCGCGCCCTGAGCTCGTGGCCTGACAGCTCAGCGCGTGCCTGCGCAAGAAAACTGGTCAGGTTGGCGGCCACCAGCTCGCGCACCCGCTGCCGGAAGGACGGCCGCGTCTTGAGTTCCAGCACCAGCTTGCCCACGTCCTGGAGAGTGAACTCCGCCTTGCCCAGGTTGACGTCGGTCGCTTGCAGCCAGTGCCAGAATCGGGTGAGATAGCCGTTGGTCAGCGCCCTGTCGGCGGCCTGTGCGGCGCTGGCTCCCTCGGCCTGCAACACCGCCAGCTCGCTGGCGTGCACGATCGCGACCATGATGTCGGGCACGTCGAGCGGCGCGCTGAGGTCGAGCGTGGCCTCGCCATCAACGGTGACCGCGAGCAGGTTTGCACCGGTTGTCTCTCCGAGGATGTCGGCGAGCCGGCGCAGCTCCGTCGTCTTTCCGGAACCGGGCAGTCCGCTGAAAAGCACGAGCTCGGGCTCCGTTGCGAGTCGAATCCGCGTTGCCAGGTCGCGCGCCCATCGGCGCCCGCGGGGCCGGGCGGACCGCTCATCGGCCGCGTCGATGTCGACGTTTCGGGGGTCGTCGGGCTCCAGTGCGCGATTCGGGTCGCACCGATTGTAGAGCACCTTCAGAACACCCAGATCCAACATCGCTCCAGCTTAACCGGGGTGCCGTCGACAGGGTCTCGGGTGCCCTACCAGTCCCCCCTCGGCCCCCCAAACTGCCCGATATCGTCGCGGCTACCATCGCCGTCGTTGTAGGCGGCCTCGGGGCTTCCGGCGTCGATGAGCGGCGAGCCGGGGCTTAGCGCCAGGTCGTCGGGCCAGGACGCGAACTGCGGGTCGCCAGACACCGCCGGGCGCACCGTCAAACCGCAGCCGTCGGCGGCGTTGCCCCAGAAGGCCGAGTAGCCATGGTCGAAGGCCTGGTCGCCGAGGATGCCGCAGGCGCTGTCGGCGAAGACGCTGTTGACCGCGTAGGAGGAGCCGTTGCACGCGGTCATGGAGAGGCCAGCGTCGGCGCCGTAGAAAACAGAGTTTTCAAGCTGCAAGTTCATGTAGCGCACGTCGGCGCCGATGCTCCCGCCGCCGAAGACGCTGTTCTCGCTGATGAAGAGCTCGCTCGGGCTGTCGGGCTCCTCGGCCGTGCTCTCGTTGTCGTAGGCGTATACACCCGCGATTCCGCCGTACACCCGCGAGCGGTAGAAGGCGTCGTAACCGTGGTAGTCGTGCACGCCGTAGCCGCTGTCGCAGGTGATCTCGCTGTCGACCACGAGGAGCTGCACGTGGTGCCACACCGCCTGGTCGGCGCCGTCGCAATTGATGTACGTCCGGTCCATGTTGAGCGTGGAGCCGTCCATGTAGACCGTGCTGCCGCCCACGGTGCCATCGTTGCCGTCGATGACCACGTCGACCATGTCGATGTTCCCGCCCCAGGAGCGGATCATGTACAGGCCGATGTTGTCCTCGAGGACCACGTCCTCCAGCTCCAGGCTCGACTCCTTCACCTCGATCGCCGCGCCGTCGCTCACGTCGTAGCCGCCGGTCACGGTCACCCCCGCCAGCCGGATGTGTCCCTGCTCGTACACCTCGACGTCGACCACGGTGCCGCCGCTGTCGCCGTCGATGGTGGTGCGCGCCGAGCCCTCGGTGCCGTAGATGTTGAGGTCTTTCCCGAGGTAATCGATGCGCTCGTGGTACACGCAGGGATCCAGCGCGATGTCGGCGGGCGACACGGCGGCGTCGATGGCTTCCTGGATGGTCTCGAAGTCACCACCACCGTTGCAGTCCACCACGAGGTCGGGCACCACCTCCGGGACGTCGGGGTCTTCGGCGGTATCGGTGTCGGTGTCGCTGTCGGTGTCGCCATCCGCGTCGGTGTCGCCGTCGGCATCGGTATCGGCGTCGGTCTCGCTGCCGCCGGGATCCTTGATCTCGATGGAGCTGGTGGCCTCGCAAGCGAGCAGCGGGAAGAAGCTCAGGATGAACAGGCGCATTACCAGCCTCCGTCCTGCGTGAAGGGACCACCGTAGATGCCGATGTCGGCGTCGCTGCCATCCACGTCGGCCCCGAGCACGGCGCTGTCGCCCGCGTCGATCAGCGGCGAGCCCCGGTCGAGGTGGTAGTCGCCCGAGTTCGCGTCGACGAACTGGGGGTCGTTGCCGATGTTGCCGTTCTGACCCACCAACGCAGTGCCCTCGCAGCTCTCGGCGGTGTCCCAGAACGCGCTATTGGCCACCGTGAGCGTGGTGAGATCTACGTTGAAGGCACAGTTGCTGTTCATGAGCACGCTGTTGTACACCTCGTTGACGCCGGGGTACTCGACGTTGTTGGTGTAGTCGACCCGCCCGCCGTCCACGATCACGTGCTTGAAGGCAAAAGAGCCGTACACGGCGCTATAGCTGCCCGTCAACACCGTGTTGTAGAGGTCGAAACTATCTTCCGGGTGATCGTCCTCGTTCTCGCTGTAGATGTTCCCGGTGAGCACGCTCCGCATGATGTGGCCGGTCGTGTGCTCGAAGTAGCCGGCGTAGCCGCGGCCGCAGTCGACCGTGCTGTTGTCGACCATGCCGGCGCCATGCGCCCAGTAGAAAGCGATGCTGGAGCGCCCGCATTCCACGGTGCTGCCCGACATATCGACCCCGCCGCGGGAGGTGGCGATCACCGCCGTGGTCTCGGCGTTGTTCGTGAAGACCGAGTCCTTCACTTCCAAGTCGGCGCCGTAGCCGTAGATCACGTACTCGCCGGTGGTGTCGGTGAAGACGATGTCTTCGAGGTGGATGCTCGCCAACTCGGCATACACCGCCGCGCCGCGCGCGTTGCTGATCGTGAAGCCCACGAGGGCGGTCTCGCTCGTCTCGCCGTTGCTGACCTGCACCGCGTAGCCACCGCTGGCGGCGTTGATCGTGGTCGAACCTGAGCCGTTGCGCGACTGGATGTAGAGCGACTTGCCGTTGTAGTTGAGCCGCTCGGTGTACTCGCAGTCCTCGACGATGATCCAGTCGCCGTCGGCCGCTGCGGTGATGGCATCGCCGATCTCGTCGAAGTCGCCACCACCATTGCAGTCCACCGTCCAGTCGGCGGAGCCGGTGGGCGCGGCGATGTCGTCGCCGTCGTCTCCATTCGCCGCTGGGTCGAAGGGCACGGCGACGCTGTCGCATCCGGCCACGAGGGTCAGAAAGGCCAACACGGCTGCTCCCGGTGTGGAGGTACCAGTGTACCTGGGAATGTCCACTGGTGGTAAACGGGGTGTCAAGCGCCGGTAGAAACGACGGCGACCCGCCCCATGTGACGCGCGGGCCTAGCCGCCGGTGTCGCAGGTCTCGGCCTCGGAGAGCCCCGCCTCGCACTCGTCGAGGGCCGCCCCGTCGGGGTCGTCGTAGACCGCGTGGCAGTCGTCGCACTCCGACGCCGAGAAACAGTCACACACGTAGTCGCAGTATTCGGCACAAGGGTCTTCGGAGACACCGAAGCAGGCGATGAGAAGCAGCAGCATCCGCGCTAGTAACGAGCGATGGCAACGCGATTCAAGGGTCTGCGCGTGGTGGTTACCGGCGCCACGAGCGGCATCGGCCAGGCAACCGCCCACGCCTTCCGCCGCGAGGGGGCGCACGTGGTGGCCACCGGTCGCGACCCGGAGCGACTCGCGGCGGTGGCCCGCGACGTGGGGGAGGGGATCCGGGTCGACGTGACCGTCCCCGGCGACGTGGAGCTGCTGGCTCAGCTGGGCGAGGTCGATGTGCTCGTCAACAACGCGGGCATGGGCCTTTTCGCGGGGGTGGACGACACGTCGGAGGCCGACCTGCGCCGGGTGATGGAGGTCAATTTCTTCGGCGCGGTGCGGGTGGCGACGGCGCTCCTGCCCGCCTTGCGACGATCTCGCGGGGTCCTGGTCCAGGTGGCGAGCGTGGCCGGTCGGCGGGGCTACCAGCGCCACACCGCCTACTGCGCGAGCAAACACGCGCTGGTGGGCTGGTCGGAGGGCCTGCGCCAGGACCTGCGGGGCACCGGTGTGAGCGTGGTGACGCTGTGTCCACCTGCGGTGCGCACGCCCTTCTTCGAGAACGCCGGCTACATGAGCTTCGACGAGGACCACCCCGACCTCGTGCCGATGACCGCCGCGCAAGTGGCCGATGGTATCCTCGACGCGACCGCGCGTCGTAAGCGAATGGCCATCTTGTCGCCGCGGGCGAGGGCCCTCGATGTGCTCAACTTCGTGGCCCCGAGCTTGCTCGACGGCGTGAGGCCGAGACGGGGGTAGGCTTGAGGCTCTAGGCCTCAGGGAGGTCGGCGGCGCAAGGTGGCGTCGGCGCCTCCAGGGACGCCGGGGACCTCGGGGACCGCCCGGGACGCTCAGGACCTACGGCCTAAGGCCTAAGGCCTACAGTCTCACTCCACATCCTCGTCCAGCGTTCCCCGGCCACCCGCGATGAACTCCCGCACGTAGCGGATGTCGCAGTTCTTCGTCTGCTCCGCCGTGCCGGTGAAGGCGATGTGACGCTCGTAGAGCATCGCGATGCGGTCGGACACGGTGAAGCAGCTGTCCATGTCGTGGGTCACGACGATGCTGGTGACGCCCAACTTCTTCTGGAGGGACAGGATGAGCCCGTTGATACGCCGCACGTTGACCGGGTCGAGCCCGGTGGTGGGCTCGTCGTAGAGGATCACCTCGGGCTGAATCGCGATGGCGCGGGCGAGTCCCACGCGCTTGCGCATGCCACCCGAGAGCTGGGCGGGCTTGAGCTTCTGGCTGCCGGGCATGCCCACCATGTCGAGCACCTCTTCCACCCGGGCGTCCATCTGCTTGGGCGTGCCCCAGTGGTGCTCGCGGAGCCCGTACTTGATGTTCTGCTCGACGGTGAGCGAGTCGAAGAGCGCGCCGGACTGGAAAAGCATCGCGATGCGTTTGCGCACGCCGAGCAGGTCGCGCTCGCCCATCCTGGTGACGTCCTGGCCGAAGGCGAGGATCTGTCCCCCGTCGGCACGGAGCAGGCCGATCAGGGTCTTGATCAGCACGCTTTTCCCCGTCCCGGAGCCGCCGAGGATGGTGAGCGTTTCCCCCGGAAACACGTCGAGCGTGGCGTCGTCGAAGATCACCTTCGGTCCGAAGCGCTTCTTCACCCCGATGAAGCGGATGATCGGCTCTGCGCTCAACCGTACACCGCCACGAAGATGGTGCTGAGGATGTAGTTGCTGATGAGCAAGGTGATCGCGGTCACGACGACCGCGCGGGTGGTGCTCACGCCCACGCCCTCGGTGCCGCCGTGGGTCTGCAGGCCCACGAAGCAGCCGATGATGCCGATGAAGTAGCCGAAGAACACGCTTTTCCCGAGGCCGTGCATGAGGTCGACCACCCAGAGCGTGTCTTTCACCTGGGTGAAGAAGAACTTCGAGGTCACGCCCACCTCGCGCATCGTGATGAGCATGCCGCCAAAGACGCCGACCACGTCGGCGAGCATCGTGAGCAGCGGGAGGGCCAGCGTGCAGGCGAGCACTCGCGGCGCCACGAGCTTCTTGATGGGGTCGGCCCCGAGCGCGCGGATCGCGTCGACCTGCTCGGTCACGACCATGCTCCCGAGCTCCGCCGCGATGCCCGAGCCCACGCGTCCACCCACGAGGAGCGCGGTCAGCGTGGGGCCGAGCTCGCGCACGATGCCGAGCGCCACGAGCTTGCCGGTGTACATCGAGCCGCCGTAGGCCTCCAGGCCGGTCGCGAACTGCAAGGCCAGCACCATGCCGGTGAACAAGGCCGTGAGCGCGGTGATCGACCAGCTCTGGATGCCCGCGTGATCGAGCTGGTAGATCACCGGGAAGATCTCGATCGGCGACTTCCAGAAGGCCTTGAAGGTTTGCACGCTCAGGATCGAGACGCCGCCCACGTCGCGCAGCAGGTTGCGGAAGCCGTCCATCATCGGGTGCGAACCGAAAAACCGTCGAGCACGGCCTGGTAGTCGGGCCAGAGCGCGTCGAGCTGCCCCACGGGCGCGATGAGCACGAAGTCGTAGGTGCACCAGTCGTGGTTGACCACCGCCACGCCGAGGCGCACCGGCACGCCGTCGAGACGCGCGGTGTGGGTGCGGACGATGCCCTCGCGAGGGCCAATCATCTGGCGAAGCTGGATGTCCTGCGTCACGCCCTGGAAGCCGGCGGTCAGCTCGGTGGCGAGGAGCGCGACGTCGCCCTCGCGGAAGCGGTTTCCACAGTTGGAATCTGTATAGATCGACGCGCCCTGCGCAGTGTTCACCCACGCCCGGTCGGCGCCGCCCGACTTGACGACGGTCCACGCGGCGCCGGGGCTGCCGGTGTCGTACTGACCCTCCAGCTTCCGTGCGAGTCGCCAGGACGCGGGCATACACGCCAGGAGGACCAGGAGCACCGTCATTCGGTGCCGCCAGAGTCAACTTCGCCCGACTCAAGCCCCCCGGTGATGCGCAGGAAGACGTCTTCCAGCGACTCTCCGCCCTCGCACAGCTCAGCCACGGTGCCGGTGCGCGCGATGCGCCCGCGGTGGATGATGGCGATGCGGTCGCACACCTCGGCGGCCACGGCCAACGTGTGCGTTGACAAGAAGACCGTGCGTCCGAGCGCGGCGAGGCTGCGGAAGGTCGCCTTGATCTGGCGGGCGCCGCGGGGATCGAGGCCCACCATCGGCTCGTCCACGATGAGTAGCCGCGGCTCGTGCAGGAGCGCGCCGGCCAGCACCAGGCGCTGTTTCATGCCGTGGCTGAAGCTCTCGACCAGGTGGTCGGCTTGCTCGTGGAGTGACTGTCGCGACAGCTCAGTGGTGACCTTCTCGTCGAGCGTCGCGAGCGACATGCCGTAGACCTCGCCGAGGAAGCGCAGAAACTCCCTGGCGGTGAGCTTGTCGTAGAGGTAGGGTCGGTCGGGGATGAAGCCGATGCGCCGACGGGCTTCCACGGGGTGGAGCGCCAGGTCGAGGCCGTCGATCTCGATGCTGCCCGCGGTGGGCGGCAAGACCCCCGCGAGCATGCGAAAAGTGGTGGTTTTTCCCGCACCGTTGAGGCCGAGGAAGCCGAATACCTCCCCGCCGCGCACGTCGAGATCGAGCGGGTGAACCGCCTGGAAGTCACCGTACTTTTTCTCAACGCCTCGCGCGCGCAGCATGCCGACCGCTACCTAACGGGCCGGATCGACGGCGAGACTCACCTTGCCAATGAGTCCCATGATCTCGAGCTGCCGGTCGAGGTCGCCGGTCACCACCTTCAGGTGAGTCGCGTCGGCCGGAAACTGGTCGAGCGTGGGGTCGAGGGGCACCCAGGACTCATTGGGTCCAAGGCGCACTTCTGGCCAGGCGTGGTAGTAGAACGCGTGGTCGAGGCGCTGGCTGTATACCAGCCCCGCCGCGATGCGGGAGGGGATCCCCGCCGCCCTCGCGAGAGACACGAACAAGGCGGTGTGCTCGTTGCAGTCGCCCTGGGCCGAGCGCAGGACGCCGAGCCCGTTGGCCACGCCCATCGTCGGGACCTTTTGCACGTGCTCGAACACGAAGGTGTGGATGCGTTGCGCGGCGGTGGCGCGGTCGGGCGCGTCGCCCACCACTTCGCGGGCGCGCTCGATAATCTCCGGGTGAGTGGACTGGAGGGTGACGGTGGCCTCGGTGTCGCCCTCCCCGACGACGGGAAGGACCGGCCAACTCGAGGTCGGCGGCACCGACACGCTCACCACCGTGCCCGACACCGACTGCAGCGGCGTGTCGTCGACGAAGCGCGTGGCCTCGATCCCGCTGACGACCAGTGACAAGCTCGTGGCTTCGGCCGGAATCTTCCCGGTGATGGGCACCTTCGCCAGTGACACGAGATCGGGTGGCTCGCCGCCGTCGATCGCCATGGCCTCGGCCTGCGTCATGCGCATCGACCGCAGACCCATCGCCGACTCTTCGCGCAACACGCCCCCCTGCGGATCGACGAGACGTCGTGAGGTGAGCCCATTCGCGTCCATCGATAACCACCACGCCACCTCGCCGTTGGCGAGCATCTCCGGCGCCTCCACGGTGACGATCATCGTCGAGGGCGTCATCGTCACCGGGTCGAAGTAGGGTGTCTCGAAACGGTCGCCCGGCTTGAGCTCCTTGCCCTTGACCACCTGCGTGGCCGTCATCGACAACGACGGCGGCTCCTTCACCGGCACGTCGATCACCTGCACGTCGCCGTCCTGCTGGATCTCGACGTGCACCTCACCGGGGCGCACCTCGCCGCGGCCGACGATCAACACCGGCGAGCTGAGCAGGAAGTCAAATCTCTGCAAGCGGCCGGCGTCGTCGACGAGCGCCGTGCCCATGGTCACCACCTGCTGCGACACGCCCATGGCCGCGATGGTGAAGGCCGCGCGTTGTTCGAAGAGGCGCCCACCGCCCTGGGCCGCCGTCTCGCGGCTCATCGCGTAGCCGATGTGCTGATCAGCGAGGAAGAGGCCATTCCAGGTTTCCTCGGCCGGGCCCACGGCCAGCGCGGCTGCGTCGATGGGGGCGAGGACCTCCGTGCGAGGCAAGAGCGCGACCGTCGCGAGCGCCGCGAAGGACACCACAGCAGTTGCCTCGGCGACGACGAGCCAGCGCACGAGGCCAGGGTATCCGGCTATGCTCCGCCCGCGGGAGTACACGATGTGGGTCTTGCAGTTCGTTGCATGCAACGGCAACCAGGTGATCGGCGGCAACAACGAGTCTGGCGTGGCCGATACCGGTGACGTCGAGGACTCGACCGAACAGATCGTGGACAGCGGGGATCCCGACACAGGCGACGACGACTCCGGCGACGATCCCGACGACGTGGAGAACGCGGTCTACGCCGCCTTCTACGATGTGAATGTGATCCAGCAGATCGTGATCGAGGTTTCGAGCCTCACGATGAACGACATGGACGTGGAGGCCTACTACGCCTACACCGCCAACCCGTCGGATCCCGAGCTCAGCTACTGGGACGCCAACGTGGTCGTCAACGGGGAGCGCTACGATCACATCGGCCTGCGGCTCAAAGGCAGCTCCACCTTCCAGTACTGGGACGGCAAGCCCTCGCTCAAGGTGAAGTTCAACGAGTACGACGAGACCGGGCGCTTCGCCGGGCTCAAGCGCGTGACCTTCAACAACATGACGGGCGACCCCGCCATGACGCGCGAGGTGATCGGCTACAAGTTCTGGCGCGACGCCGGCATGGCGGTCCCTCAGGCCAACTTTTGCCAGATGTACCTCGTGATTGACGGCGAGGAGCCCGAGTACTACGGTCTCTACACCAACCTCGAGGCCATGGACTCCGAGTGGATCGAGCGCAACTACGAGGACGACGCGGGCGACCTGTGGGAGGGCAACGACTACGCCGACTTCTCATCGGACGGCATCCCCAACTTCGAGCTGGTGGAGGGCCCGGGCGACACCGAGGCGCTCGACGAGGCCCGTCGCCAGGTGCAGAACCACGGTGACGACTTCTACGCCGACGTGAACGACGTGATCGACATGGACCAGTTCCTGGAGTTCTGGGCGCTGTCCGTCGCCATCGGCAATCGAGACGGCTACCCGTACACCCAGAACGATTTCTTCATCTACCGCGACCCGGCCGACGCGCGCTTCAACTTCTCGCCCTGGGGCATGGACGAGTCCTGGGACGACTACACGCAGGACTACTGGTACTACGTCAATGGCGCCGTGGCCCAGTACTGCCTCTATTACGACGCCACCTGCCCTGATCGTTACTACGCGGCGCAGGCTCAGGCCCTCGACCTCTACGAGGCCTACGACTTCCCCACGCTTGCCCAGCAGATGATGGACCTCACCGAGCAGGCGATGGCCGACGACCCCCGCAAGAACTGGGGCGGCTACGCCATGACCACCTACGACACGAACAGCTACCGGGACAATCTCCTGTACAAGGTCGAGATGTACCCGGGGATGCTGCGCACGGCGATCGGCTTGTAGCTCCGAACCTCGGGCGGCCTACCGGTTGGCCGGCTTGCCGCCACACATGTCGTCGACCATGTTCTCGGCGAAGCTGGCGCTTCCACCCTCCCACTGGGCCGAGAAGGCGGTGATGGTCGCCTCGAGCGCGCCGACGAAGGCAAGGTCGTTGCAGGCGCCGCTCTCGTTGGCGATCTTCGCGTTGCCCTTGCTGTCGCGTTTGAGGTCGAAGCGCATGTACGAGGTGTTGTTGCTGGTGTCCGACTCCTCGTAGAGCGGGTCGCCGGCGAGCGCGCCGCCGTTGACGCTGCTCACGAGCACGTAGCTCCCGGCGGGGATGCCGGTGATGTCGATCTCCTGGCCGTCGGTGGCCTGGTGGTACTGGTCTACCCAGCCGGGCGTGATGCCCTGCATGCCCGAGGAGCACTCGAAGAAGTTGCGGGTGTCGTCGGAGCTGGCGGTGTTGTCGGCCAGCTTGTACCAGTCGATGAGGCAGAAGGTGTACTTGACGCCGGTGGTGGGCTCGCCGCTCGACGTGGTCGCCGGATCGCAGTTGGAGCCGTCGGCCGCGAAGTCTGCGGCGGCGCAGACCTTGAACTCGCCGATGTTGTCGACGTGCCAGTGGTTGTGCGTCTCGTGGAAGTCGAAGCTTCCTTTCTGGCAGCGGTGGCGGTAGGTGCCCTCGGGGGCGGGGATCGTGTAGCCGTCCGACAACAGGAGCCGGTCGGCGAAGTGCTCCGGACCGGTGATCACCTGCCAGGCGCCCTGGCAAGACACGGTCGACTCGGCACCGGGGAACTCGGGCTCGAGCCACCAGGGGCCCAGGCCCACGTTGGCGATGCCGTTGGAGAAGCGCAGCATCTCGTTTTGCTGCGAGTTCTGGATCTGGAGGTGCTTGGGCACCACCGTCATCAGGTCGGGGAGGAGTACGTCGTCGTCGAGCACACACTCGGGGACGGTGTCGAGGTCGGTGCCACAGGTCTCGTTGCCCGTGCCGTCATCGGCGAGGGCGGGGGCGGCGAGGGACAGGAAAAAGACGGGAGACACGATCACGGACACTCCAGGGCAGGGGCCCGATTCTCTCACGCGGCCCCGCACCCATCGGCTGTTCGGCCGACGCGAATCCGGATTCCGTAGCGGCGGTTGCCGGGGAGCGAACTCGTGTCACCCGACGCACCCCTGCCTCCGCCGCCTACCTCAGCGTCTCCCCGATCCGCTCCGTCCGCAGCCGCCCGAGCCCGGGCATGCCCTTGCCGCAGGGGTCGAAGCTGAGCCACACGAACATCGCCTTGCCCTTGATGTAGTGGCGTGGGACGAAGCCCCACACGCGGCTGTCGGCGCTGTTGTCGCGGTTGTCGCCCATGAAGAAGTAGTGCCCCTCGGGCACCAGGGTGGGCGGCAGGTCGCGCATACGTTGCCAGCTCTCGTTGGACTGGAGCACGGGGTGCACCACCTCGTCGAGGGTCTCCGTGTAGGCGCGCATCGTCTGCGCGTCGCAACTACGAATGTCGGTGTAGCGGTACTCGCCCGTCGGTACGCGACCCTGCTCCTCGTTGTTGACGTACACAATGTCGTCGCGCACTTCGACGGTGTCGCCCGGCAGGCCCACCACGCGCTTGATGTAATCGATGGAGCACGGCTCGGGGCCGGGCAGGCGGATGAGGCCGAGCCCCTCGAAGGTGACGCCGCGCGGGATGCGCTTGAGCCAGCACCAGGGGTCCTCGCTCACGCTCGGCGGGTAGATGAAGACGTCGATGTCGCCCCGCTTCGGCTCTTCCAGAGGCAGGAGCTCGATGTCGGTGAAGGGCACGCGGAGGCCGTACTCGTACTTGCTCACCACGATGAAGTCGCCGATCGCCAGGGTCGGCACCATCGAGCCGCTCGGGATCTGGAAGGGCTCGATGATCACTGAGCGGATCGCGAAGACCGCGAAGAGCGGCGGGCCCCAGGACTTCAGGATGTCCCACGTGGAACGCCACGCGTTGACCAGCGGGTTGGGGTGCTGCTCGGGCTCCGGGTCGACGGGGCGTCGCAAGTCTAGATTGAGGCCGTCAGACACGCGGGGCTCGGGAAGTGGGCGCGCCGTGTAGCACGCCACCCGGGATAGCGGGGGCCGGCCGACCGAAGGTGACGCGCCGTGTCCCGCCTCGATGCCCTCACGCTCCCGCGCGAGCACGCTCGCCTTCCCGACGACGTGCGCCGCGCCGCCGTGGCGGCCGTTTTCGGACCGGGCGACGAGCTCCTGCTCATCCAGCGCGCCGAACGCGAGGGCGATCTCTGGTCGGGGCACCTCGCCCTCCCGGGTGGCCGCGAAGACGCAGGCGATGACGACCTCCTCGCCACCGCCACGCGCGAATGCATCGAGGAGCTGGGCCTCGATCTTCGAGGCGCCACCTTGCTTGGCGCGCTGCCACCCCAGGCTTCGCCTCGCAACGCCGGCCGCCAGCAGGTGAACGTCATCCCCTGGGTTTTCCGGCTCGACCGGTGGCCCGAGTTGCGACCGAACGACGAGGTGGCGGGCGTACACATGGAGCCGTTGTCGCGACTGGTCGCGAGGAGCGGGCGCGGCGAGTTCCCCTACCGATGGCAGGGCGTCGACTACACCCTGCCCTGCGTCGAGCTGCCCCCTGGTCGCCTCTGGGGCATGACGCTGCGGATGATCGACGACTTGCTCGAACGGATAGAGGCTGCCCCATGACCGAGTACCAGTCCCGCGCCCAGATGCCCGAGCGCTACGCTCGCACCCTCGACCAGATGATGAAGTCACAGGCCTACCGCGAGCTGGCGGCGGCCCAGATGTTTGGCCACGGGCTCAAACACGTGCCGGAGCTCAAGTGGCTCAAGTTCATGACCTGGCACATCCGCGAGGAGATGGAGCACTACGAGGTCGTGGCCAAGATGTACGCCGAGTTCGCCGGTGAGTCGGTGGAGCCCTGGGTCAACGCGCGCCTCGCCGAGAAGCCCATCGAGTTCGCGGAGAGCTGGTTCGAGCTGGCGATGGCGCAATTTCTCTACGACCGCGGCGGCTTCTGGCAGCTCCAGGAGTACGAGAACGCGAGCTTTCCCCACTACCGCGAGGTGATCCGCAAGATCATTGCCGAGGAGAAGGGGCACCAGGGCCTGGGCGAGCGCATCGTGGTCGAGATGTGCCAGGACCCTGCCTACGACGCCGTGAAGCAGCCGCTCTTCGAGAAGTGGCTTCGCTACGGGCTCTTGAGCTTTGGCCGTCCCGGTGGCGAGGGCAACGCCTACGCCATCTCGGTGGGGTTGAAGAAGCGCGACAGCGGCGAGGTCATGAAGGACTTCATCGACGATATCCGCGACGCGGTGCGCCAGTCGGGCCTGCGGTGGCCTGCGCCCGGGGCGCTGGGGATGGAGCTCCCCGCCGACGTGGACTGGAGCCTCTAGGGGGCCGCCCAGGATGGGTGCGTTGATCCTGCTGGGGTGCATCCACACGCCGGTTCTCGACGCGGTGGCCGTGTCGGTGGAGACCACCGTCTTCCGCGTGGAGTCGCCCCCCGACGACGAGGGGCGCACGTGCACATGGGAGGAGGAGTGGCTTGTCGCGCCCGAGGCGCGGCTCGTGGGCAACGACGTGCCCGATGCTTGCGACGTGCTCGCCGACCACTGGCAGACCGTCGATGTGCTGGGTGAGAACGGGCCCTTCATCTCGGTGGTCGTCGAGAGTGGGGGCTGTTGTCCCGAGGTGCACGCCGAGAGCTGCCAGACCTGGGACATCGTGCGACGCGTGCCGGTCAACGTCCGCGAGTACGACCCGCGCAGCGCCGAGCGTCGCTTACGACGCGCCGCCGGCATCGCCTCGGAGCTGGGCGCCTCCCCCCTCGACCCCGCGCAATTCCTGATCCGCGGGCAACACGTCACGTTCTGCACCTGGGACGCCCAGGGTCGCCGGGTAGACGTCCCGGCCCCGTAGCCGGCGCGCTACACTCCCCGGCGCGTGGAACGGAACCTCTTCCAGGAGCTGAAGGTCGGCCTCTTCGTGATGGCCTTCGTCTTCCTGATCGCCATCGCCGCCTTCATCCTCGGGGGGGGCACCGAGGCCTTCAGCAACCGCTACAAGGTACACGCCCACTACGTGGACGTGCAGGGCCTCAAGCAGGGGGCCGTGGTGCGCCTCGCCGGCATCGACGTGGGCGAAGTCACCAAGGTGGAACTCGCCGAGAAGGAGGGCGACGCGAAGAACGTGCACGTCGAGATCACGCTGCGCGAGGAGTTTCGCCCCAAGATCACCAAAGACAGCGTGGCCGGCATCACCGGCGTGGGCGTCCTGGGCGACAACATCGTCACCATCACCGTGGGCACGCCCACCCTGCCCCCGCTCAACGACGGCGACACGATCATCACCAGCGAGCCCCTGTCCTTCCTGAACTACGCCGACCGGGCCACGGCGATCGTCGACAACGCCGCCAACATCTCCAAGAAGGTCGACCTGCTCCTCGGCACCGAAGACGAGGCTGCCCGCGGCGCGGTGGGCGAGAGCCTCACGCACGTGGAGGCCATGCTCCAGGAAGCACGCGATGGCGGCGGCGTGCTCCACGTCTTGTTCTACGACAAGGCCGCCGGCCGGAAGGTGAAAGATGTGCTGGCCAACGCGGAGATCGTCACCGGCGACGTGGCCGACATGACCCGCGAGATTCGCGAGGGGGACGGCCTCGCCCACGCGATCATCTACGGCGACGGCGGCAACGCGCTCGCCGAGGACCTCGGCCACTTCGCCGAGGAGATGACCGGGCTCGTAGCCGACATCAAGACCAACGACTCGCTCGTCCACAGCCTGCTCTACGATCCCGACAAGGCGCGGATGGTCGACGACATGCAGGCCACCGTGCATGCCACCCGCTCGATCGTGGAGTCGGTCGACGAGGGCGACGGCACGGCGGGGCTCCTCGTGAACGATCCGCAGCTCTACGAGGACCTTCGGGCCTTGCTCGGCGGCGCCCAGCGCAACGCGCTCCTGCGCGCCTACGTTCGCGCCACCATGGCGCACGCCCGAGAGGAAGACGGCGGTGCCTGGACGGGTCCACAGGCCACGCCCGAGACCGGCGGCAAGTGAGTCGCACCTTGTCATCGGGGGAGGAGGCCCACGGGCCCTCCTCCCCTACCGCCCCATCCCGTCCGCCCTCCGGCGAGCCTCCGGGCTCCCGCGTCGCCCATGCTGATAGCACGGGCGACGTGGGGCTCTCCCCTCCAAGGCCCCCCCTGCGTCGCGACGTAGACACGCTCTCGCCCGCGACGGTGCGGCTCCTGTTGCGCCCGCGGAGCCAGCAGCTCCGCAACGCCTTGCTCCGCGGGGAGCGACGCTCGCTCTACGTGGGCCTGATCGTCGGCGGTGGCCTTTTCTGGCTCGGGCTCCTGGCGCTGATGCTCTGGGGGGCCGACTACGCCTGGTCGTTCGTGGGCATCGGCCCGCTATTGATGCGCAAGCTGCTCGACATGCTGCTGTCGAGCCTCTTCGTGCTCCTCACCTTCAGCAACGTCATCGCCGCGCTCTCGGTTTTCTACCTGTCCGACGACCTGGAGTTGGTGCTCGCCCTGCCGGTGTCGCGCCCCACCTTCCACCACGCTCGGGCCACCGACACACTCGTGCAGTCGAGCTGGATGATGTTGCTCTTCGGGGTGCCCGTTTTTCTCGCCTACGGCATCGTGGCCGGCGCGGGGCCGGGCTTCTTTTTTCTCACGCTGGTGTCGGTCGGCGCACTCCTGGTCATGGCTTCGAACGCAGGTATTACGCTTGCCACGGTGCTGGTGAACGTCTACCCGGCCCGTCGCACCCGCGAGCTCATGGTGCTGCTCGGCGCCATCATGCTGGTGTCGCTGTTCGTGCTCTTGCGCACACTTCGCCCCGAGCGCCTCGTCGACGCGCAGAACTTCGAGTCCTTGGCGGGCTACCTCGCTGAGCTGCAGCTGCCTTCCCCTGCGCTCTTCCCGCCGCGGTGGGCCAGCGAGGTGATGGGCGCGGCGCTCACGGGCTCGCCCACGGCCTGGGTGGAGCTCGGGCTGCTCGTGGCCGGCGCGTTCGCGTCGCTCGCGGTGGCGCGTTGGACGACGGCCTGGGGCTTCGATGGCGGCTGGGCCCGCGCACAGGAGGCCCGCGCGGCGCGGTTCTACCGCTCGCCGATCTTCGACCAGGTGGTTCGCGTGCTCCCGCCGACGTGGCGTCCCATCGCCGCCAAGGAGCTGCGCGTGCTCGTGCGCGACCCGGCCCAGTGGTCACAGATCTTCCTGCTGGCGGGACTGTGCGCGATCTACCTGATCAGCGTGTGGCTCTTGCCCACGGGCAGCTTCCGGGGGCAAGTGGGGCAGATGCTGCGCGACGGCCTGGCCTTCCTCAACCTCGGGATGGGCGGCTTCGTGATGTCGGCGATCGCCGGGCGTTTCCAGTTCACCGCCCTCTCGCGAGAGGGGAAGTCGTGGTGGGTCTTGCGCGGCGCCCCCGTGGTGCCGGAGACCGTCCTGCGCGCGAAAGCGGCGTTTGGGCTCTTGCCGATGGTGGTGGTGGGCGAGATCCTGGTGGTTGGCACCGGGATCGTGCTGCGGGCACGCTGGGAGGTGATCGTGGCCGAGTCGATCCTCACCGTGCTTCTCGCCTTCGGCATCTCGGGGATCGCCACCGGGATGGGGGCGATCTGGCCCGACTTCTCGGCGGAGAACGCGGCTCGCGCCGCCTCGAGCCCGGCGGCAGTTTTCTTCATGGTGGTGTCGCAGGTCCTGGTGACCGTGGTCCTCGGGCTGTTCGTGATCGCGGCCTACCTGCTGGCGAAGGGGTGGACGCTGCCCGCGCTGACGGCGGCCTCGGCGGCGGTGCTATCCTGTGGCTTCTCGGGCTACTGGCCGCCGCGACGGGCGGCGAGCATCCTGTGGTCGCGAGGACTCTCGTGATCGTGCTCGTGACGCTCGCCCTCGCGGTCCCTCCGCGCGCGGCCACGCAGGCGATGGTCGCGAGCTACCACCTCGCCCGCGGCGAGCTGCACGAGGCGAGGCGGGCGGCGGAAATCGTGGCCTTGCACGACCGCTTGGCCCCTCGCGATCTGCTCGACCGGATCATGGTCGCCGAGGGCGCGACCGTGGCCGAGCGGGAGCTGGCGCACGGGGGACCGCTTCCCGTGGGGGCGGTGAGTCGCCTGACGTGCAGCGAGGCGGTCGTCGACGCGCGGCGCACGCCGCTCGAGCCCCAGGTGGCGCGGGCGATGGCGAGCTGCGGCCCCGCCGAGCTGGCAGAGCTCGCACGTTGGTTGAAGTTCGACCCTCTGGCGAGCCTCGAGGCGGTGGCGCGCCTGGAGGCGGCCGTTCCATGATCTTGCTCGCGCTTCTCGCCTGCCCGCGGAGTGGCCCCAACGTGACGCTCGACGCCGATCCGGCGGCGCTCCTCGGTCGGGCCCGTGCCGAGTCCGCTCCCGCCGCGATCTACGCACCCTTCTCGGCGGTGCTCGCGATGAAGGACAACCGGGTCACCGCAGGCGGCAACGTTGTGGTCGTCGCGCCTGATCGCTTTCGCCTCGAGCTGCGCGGCCCGATTGGCCCACCCCAGCTGGTGGTGGCTTGCGACGGCGACGTGGTGCGCGCCTACCTCGCGCCCAAGAACCTCTTCGTGGAGGCGAGCGCCGACGCGGGGCTCGCGATGGTGCTCGGGGCTGAAGGTGGAGACGGCGCCACGGTGGCGACGTCGCTCCTGCTCGGGCGCGTGCCGATTCTCCCCGGCGATCCCACGCTGGTACTCTCGCCGCCCGGCCTGTCCTGGGCTCGCACCGACGGCGCGGCCTTCAGCGTGGTGCTCGACGCGGCCACGGCTCACCTTGCCGCTGCGCGGGCCAACGACGCCGCCGGACGCCCCTTGCTCGACGCCACCTGGACCCCCGGGGCCTTCCCCGAGGCGCTCAACGTGACGATCCCGCCGCTCTCCGTCTCCGCCGACGTGAAGTTCGGGGAGTGGCAACCGGCGAGCCCGACCGACGCGGCCTTCGTGCTCGTCAAGCCGGAAGGGGCGGAGACGCGCGCAATCGGGGGTTGAGGGCTGGGACACCCAGGCCTGGGACATCGATGTCCCACTGGGGCGCACGTTCCCCATCTTGACAGGGAACATCAGGCATTGTCCGCCTAGAGTTCCCGTGCGATGCCCGGCACGCAGACTGCTACCTCCCGCCGCATGCTGATCCTGCTGCTCGCGTGTTCCAGTCCCTTCGAAGAAGCTGGCGCCATCGGCGGTGCCTTCCTGGAGGCTGCCGACCAGACGGGCGTGCCGGTCCAGCTGCTGCTCGCGATCTCCAAGGTGGAGACGGGTGTGCAGCCGGTCCACGGTCACGAGGAGTTCGACGGCATGGACCCCGGCTTCGGCGTGATGGGTCTGCGCGGCGACCAGCTGGAGCAAGCGGCGGAGCTGGCGGGGCTCGAGGTCGAGGTGGTGCAGGAAGACCTCGGTGCCAACGTGCTCGCCGCCGCCACGCTGCTCGCCTACTGGGGCGACGAGTGGGCGATCGACACCAACGACCTCGGCGCCTGGGGCCCGGCGGTGGCCCGCTACTCGGGCATCAAAGAGGTGGAGGCTGCGCGCGAGTACGTGTGGTTCGAGGTGTACGAGGCCCTCGCCGAGGGCGTGGACGTGGAGGGCTACAGCTCCGAGCCGGTCGTGGCCTCGCCGAACTACCCGCGCCCCGCCCGCTACGGCGCGCGCACCGGCGACTCGAGCACGGTGTGGACGGCGTCGCCCAACTACTCGTCGCGAAGCGGCTACGCGGTGGACTACATCATCGTCCACACCTGCGAGGGCAGCTACTCCGGCTGCTGGGGCTGGCTGACCAGCAGTAGCTCGGGCGTGAGCGCGCACTACGTCGTCAATGACGACGGATCCGAGGTGCGCCAGCTGGTCGACGAGGAGCAGAAGGCCTGGCACATCTCGGCGAACTACGACTGCGCCTACAACGACAGCGTGGACTGCAGTCGCAACGGCACCTCGATGAACCTCGTCACCGTTGGCATCGAGCACGCCGGCTACGCCTCGCAGACCTCGTGGGACGCCGGGCTCATGGCGCGTAGCGCTGAGATCACCTGCGGGGTCGCGACACGACACGGCGTGCCCATCGACGACCAACACATCCTCGGTCACGGCCAGATGCAACCCTGGAACCGCGAGGATCCTGGCGCCAGCTGGCCCTGGGCGGCCTACATCGACGCTGTAGCGAAGGCCTGCGGGAGCTCCGGGTCCTCGTCGTCGGGCTCGTCGTCGTCGGGCTCGTCCTCCTCAGGCTCCACCGTGAGCGCCACGCAGGCGCAGTTCGTGATCGACAGCAACGACGCGTCGAACGACGCCAGCGCCTACGGCATCGAGGTGTCGGGCGACTGGTGGTCGTCATCCAGCACCCCCGGCTACTGGAACACCGGCTACTGGGCAGCGGCCACCGAGGAAACCAGCGACCCCGCCGTCTTCTGGTTCGAGAGCGACGCCGGCCGCTGCTACACCGTCGAGGCCTGGTGGACGGCGGGCAGTAACCGCGCCACCAACATCACCTTCATGGGCTGGACCGAGAGCGACATCGAGGTGGGCCGCGCGACGGTGGACCAGACGAAGAACGGTTCCTCGTGGAACAAGCTCGGGAGTTGGACCTTTCCAGCCGGGCGCAACCAGGTTCTCTTGTCTCGCTGGGCGACGGCCGGTCGCTATGCGATCGCCGACGCGGTGCGGCTGACGCCTTGCTAGCCTTCAGTCCGCCAAGTCCCAGATCGCCTTGACGATCACGTTGGTGGCGGGCCAGTCCCAGGAGCCGCTCAAGACGGCGAGCTCGTCTTCGCTGCCGTCGCCGTCGCGATCGATCTTGCTGCCGGTGCCGTCGGCGAGGGCCTCGAGCTGCGTCTGGAGGCGCGGGTCTTCCATCTGGTACTCGTAGGCGTTGACCCCCAGGAACTTCGACTGGATGCCGCGGATCGCATTGGCGGCGTCGCTCTGGCTCGCCACCCCGAGACAGGCCCCGCTGGGCATCGTGTGTCCCTCGTTGCGGTCGCGGATGATGTTCTCCGCGAAAACCACGATCACCCGCTTGCTGTTCTCGCGCCAGCCTACGCCCGGATCCTCGCCGGTCCCGGTGGCGCCGTTGTCGTTGAGGCCGCCCACGCCGCCGCCAAACGCGTCGCTCGACTTGGGCTTGAAGGGCTTGATGTCGTAGTATTCGTCGTACTTGCCGTCGCAGTCCTGGTCGTAGCCGAGGCCGTCGGCCGTCTGCACGATCGCCTCGTAGCCGTCGCCCGCGTCGTCTCCGCCCCACTGGAACTCGAGGCCGGTCATCGCGTTCTTCGCGCGGCTCCGGTCGGTCGTGAGCTGGGTGGGGAGCGTGTACGGGTAGCCGCCGAAGGCCTGGAACCACTCGCCGTCGACCATGTAGTCGTCGTAGGTGGCCACGCCCACAGCCACGTCGGCGCCGCTGTCGTAGAGGGCGTCGATGAGCTGGCCGCCGTCCACCGCGAGATCGACCCGGTAGCAGTCGTACCAGTAGGCGATGTCGACGATGAGCATCACGTCGACCTTGCCGTCGGGCACATCGGTGACGGGCACGTCGGTGTCGCCGGAGTCGCCGGGGTCCATGTCGGTGTCGGCCGTGTCGAGACCGGGGTCGTGGTCGCGACCGCTGTCGCGCTGGTTGGGTTCCTTGGTGTTGCCGGCGGTCAGATCGTAGTCCGAGCACGCGACAAGCAGGACCGCGGCGAGGGCAAGGCGCATGGGAACGCAATAATCGACCGGGCTCCCCCTGTCTGCAAGTGCTTTCCCTGCTCCTCGCCTGTGCCACGCAGTCGACCGACCCGGCGGTCGTGCCCCTCGACCAGAAGTCGCACCGCGCCGCCATCGAGGCCGAGCTGCGCGAGTTGGTCGCCCTCCTGGAAAAAGAGGGCGAGTACGACTGTTGTACCGAGCACCCCTGCCTACACTGCGGCTTGCGCACCGGCGGCTGCGCGTGCGGCGAGGGCATCCGCAAGGGCGAGCCGGTGTGCGAGGAGTGCGCGCTCATGTGGGCAAAGGGGCTCGGCGCCGAGCCCACCGTCGACCCTGGGAAGGTGTGCTCCTTCCTCGAGGCCGACCGGGTGATCCGCTCGGTCCAATCGGCCGGCGCGCCCTGCCGCGAGTGTGGCGAGGCGGTGATGAAGCAGGCGGAGGCATTGCGCCCGTAGCCGCTTCCCCCCGGCGGGATTCACTCTGGTATGCTCTCGCCTTTCCCGGAGACCTCCCCATGTCCGGCCCGGTGGTGGCGTTCCGCAACGTGTCCAAGACCTTCAGCGGCCAGAAGGCCGTGCGGAACATCAGTTTTGAGATTCAACCTGGTGAGTTCTTCAGCATTCTCGGCCCGTCCGGGTGCGGGAAAACCACCACCCTGCGCCTGCTCGCGGGTTTCGAAACCCCCGACGACGATGGCGGCGAAGTTCGCATCCTCGACAAGGTGGTGAACCACGCGCGCCCCTACGAGCGCAACATCTCGATGGTGTTTCAGAACTACGCGCTTTTTCCGCACCTCTCCGTGGAGCAGAACGTCGCGTTCGGCCTGGAGCGGCGCGGCGTGGCCAAGGCCGAGGTCGCGAGCCGGGTGAAGGCGGCGCTCGAGGGGGTGCGCCTCGCACCCGAGACCTTTGGCAAGCGTGCCCCCAGCGCGCTCTCCGGTGGACAGCGGCAACGAGTGGCCCTCGCGCGCGCCCTGGTCTTGCAGCCGCCGATCCTCCTGCTCGACGAGCCCCTTGGCGCGCTCGACCTCAAGCTGCGCAAGGAGATGCAGTACGAGCTCAAGCAGCTCAACCGTCGCCTCGGGATCACCTTCGTGTACGTGACGCACGATCAGGAAGAAGCGCTCACCATGAGCGACCGCATCGCGGTGATGGACAACGCGCGGGTGGCGCAGCTCGGCTCCCCGGCGGAGATCTACGAGCGCCCGCGCACCGCCTTCGTGGCGCGGTTCATCGGCGAGTCCAACTTCCTCGCGGGCACCGTGGTCGGCTTCGAGGGCGGCCACGTTCGTGTGCGACGCGACGACGGCACCGAGTTCCGGGCGGCGGCGCAGGAAGAGCGCACCGACGGGGGGAAGATCCAGGTGGCGTTGCGTCCCGAACGACTGCGCTTCGTCCACCCCGGCCAGGACGCAGGCGGCAACGCGCTCCCCGGCAAGATCAAGGCGGTGGTCTACCGGGGCGAGATGCTGCACGTCCGCGCCACGCTCGCCGACGGCACCGACATGACGGCGGCGATGTCGAATGAAGGCCAGTTGCGACTACCCGTCCCCTGGAAAGAAGGCGATCCCTGTCTCGCCGCCTTCGCCGCTGAAGACGTCCGCATCCTCGAAGCGGAGGCGTCGTGACCGGCTGGATGGTCCCCTGGTTCCGCTGGTCGGCGCGCAAACCCGGGGCGCGCGCGTGGTCGCTCATGGGGCCGGGGCTCTTGTTCCTGGTGATCTTCTTCCTCGGGCCGCTGGCCTTCATGCTCGGCTACAGCTTCATGCCGCGAGGGATCTACGGCGGTGTGAAGCCGGGATTCACCTTCGAGGCCTACAAGACCTTCTTCCAGCCGCTGTACCTCGGCGTGTTGTGGCGCACGGTGGTGTACTCGGTGGTGTGCACGGTGGCCTGCCTCGGCCTCGGCTACCCGGTGGCCTACGTGATCTCGCGCGCGGGGCAGTGGAAGAACATGCTGATGTTCCTCGTGATCTTGCCCTTCTGGACGAGCTTTCTCGTCCGCACCTTCGCGATGATGTTTCTCATGCGCGACACCGGCCTCATCAACACCGCGCTCATCAGCCTCGGCGTCATCTCCGAGCCCATCGCGATGTACCCTACCAGCTTCGCGGTGATGCTCGGCCTCATCTACGGCTTCTTGCCGTTCATGATCCTGCCGATTTACACTTCCCTCGAGAAGCTCGACCACAGCCTCCTCGAAGCGGCGGAGGTGCTCGGCGCCAAGCCCTGGGAGCGATTCACCCGGGTGGTGTTGCCGCTCTCGATGCCCGGCGTCGTGGCCGGGAGTTTGCTCGTTTTCATCCCCGCGCTCGGCAGCTACCTGACCTCCGATCTGCTCGGTGGCAGCAAGTACGACATGATCGGCAACATCATCGCACGCCAGTTCGGTGCCGGGAACAACTGGCCCTTCGGCTCCGCCGCTTCGTTCGCGATGATGGGCCTCGTGCTCCTGGCGGTGGTGGCCTACCTGCGCACGCGTGACGACGCGGCGATGGGGAACGCCTGATGGCCGGCCGCACCCCCCGCTGGTTGCTCGCGATTGCCGCCAGCGTGTACGTTTTCCTCCACGCGCCCCTGCTCGTGCTCGTGGCTTTCTCCTTCAACAGTTCGAAGTACGGGGCGAGCTGGGAGGGCTTCACGCTCGAGTGGTACGGGCGCTTGCTCGAGCGCAGCGACATCATCTCGGCCCTGAAGGTGAGCCTCATCGTCGGCCTCGGCAGCACCGCGATCAGCACGCTGATGGGCACAATGCTGGCGCTGGGCCTCGCGCGGCACCGCTTCTCCGGCCGCACCTTCGTGGAAAGCCTGCTCTACGTGCCGATCGTCACGCCGGAGATCGTGTGTGGCATCTCCTTGCTGATCCTGTTTGCATGGATGAAGCTCCAACTTGGCATTTCCACGATCATCATCGCCCACGTGGCCTTCAACATCTCCTACGTGACGATCGTGGTGCGCGCGCGTCTCGAGGGCATGGACAAGAACCTCGAAGAAGCAGCCATGATCCTGGGTGCGAACGAGTTCGTGGCTTTCTGGAAGGTGACCGTCCCACAGCTATGGCCGGGCATCATCTCGGGTGCGCTGCTGGCCTTCACCATGTCCTTCGACGACTTCGTGATCACCTCGCTCGTGAGCGGCCCAGGCTCCTCCACCTTGCCCATCGTGGTCTACACCATGGTGCGCAAGAACATCGAGCCCAGCATCAACGCGATCTCCACCATCATCCTGGTGGTCACCTCGGTGATGATCTACGCGGCTGATCGCCTCGAACGCCGCGACGCCCCGCAGGGCGCTCGTTAACTTTCCGCCCCCCTCCCCGGAGAATGCTCTTGTCCCAAGAAAAGGCCGCCCTGGCCCTCGTCGATGCCGTCGTGTCTGGTCGCAAGTCGCGACGTGATTTTGTGCGCGAGGCTCTCGGCCTCGGCCTCTCCGTCAGTACCATCGGCGTGGTGCTGCAGGCTTGCTCCGCCGAGGAAACGAAGAAGCCCGACGCGCCGCCCCCCGAGGCCCAGAAGCCGCCGGGTCCGGCGCCCGAGCCCGACCTCGGCCCCATCGAGGGCACGCTCGCGATCTACAACTGGTCCGACTACATCGCGGAAGACACGATCGCGAAGTTCGAGGAAGAGTTCAAGTGCAAGGTCACGTACGACACCTTCGAGTCGAACGAGGAGATGATCGCGAAGGTCCAGGTGGGCGGCGGTGGCTACGACCTGGTGTGCCCGTCCGGCTACGCGGTCACGGTGATGAAGAACCTCGATCTCGTCACCAAGCTAAACAAGAAGTACCTGCCGAATTTCGGGAACCTCGCGCCGATGTTCGCCAAGACCACGTTCGACGCCGACGGCTCGGTCACGATGCCCTGGCAGTGGGGCATCACCGGCCTCGCCTACCGCAAGGACAAGGTGGCGGCGCCGCCCGACTCCTGGGCCGTCTTCCATGACGCCGCGCTCAAGGGCAAGTGCACGCAGATGGACGACATGCGCGACGCCATCGGGGCCTGGCTCAAGTTCCGCGGCAAGTCGCTCAACAGCGTGGTGGCGGAAGACCTCGCGCAGGCCAAGGCCGACGCTTTGCTCGCGAAGGCCAACCTCAAGGCCTACATCTCGGCGCCGGTCAAGGCCCAGCTCATCGCGGGCGACGTCTTCGTGGCCCAGCTCTGGAACGGCGACACGATGCAGGCGAAAGTCGAGAACGCCGAGATCGAGTTCGCGATTCCCAAGGAAGGGGCCGCGATCTGGTGCGACTCGATGCTCATCCCCAAGGGGGCGAAGAACGTCCGCGCCGCGCACGAGTTCCTCAACTTCGTGCTTCGTCCCGAGGTGGGCGCCGCGATTTCGGACTTCACCGGCTACGGCTCGCCCAACGCGGCCGCCACGGCGAAGATGGCGAACCCGGTGGCCTACCCGTCCGACGAGCAGATGAAGAACCTCGAGTACCAGCAAGACCTCGCCGAGGGCACGTCCGCCTGGGACACGCTCTGGACCGAGATCAAGTCGGGATGAGTCGAAGGCTTCAGGCTTTAGGCTGCAGGCCTTAGGTCCAGAGGTGCAGCAGCGGGTCCTCCGCTCTGCCGCCCTTCAGGGCCCTACAGCCTAACGCCAACGGCCTACAGTCTCTCAGGGCCTCGGTCGGCGCACGCGGATCCGCACCGCGTCGGCCCCGGAACAGTCCTCGTCGATCCCGTTGCCGACGATGTCCGTCGCGGCGGGGTTGACGGCGCCGGTGTTGTCGTTGCAGTCGGGACCGAAGGCCCAGCCGTCGTGGTCCTGGTCGTTGTCGTTGCCGTCGCAGTCCTGGTCGATGCCGTCGTACCAGAGCTCAGCGGCCAATGGCGAGATGGTGGGGTCGAACTCGTTGCAGTCGTTCCACCAGTCGGAGCCGTCGCGGTCGCGGTCGGTGTCGTTGCCGTCGCAGTCCTGGTCGATGCCGTCGTACCAGGTCTCGCTGAGCAAGGGCGACACCAGGGGATCGGTGTCGTCGCAGTCGATCACGTAGGGCGCGGCGTCGCCATCGTAGTCGTCGTCATTGCCGTCGCAGTCCTGGTCGATGCCGTCGTACCAGGTCTCCGTGTTCCCGAAGTAGATGGTGGCGTCGCCGTCGTCGCAATCGCCGTCGAGGTAGGTCACGCCGTCGCCGTCGAGGTCGTCGGGGCCCTCGCTCACGTAGCTGGGGCTGGTCCACGCGAACTCGGTGCCGTCGTCGCCGCCGTCGTCGCAGCTCGTGCCGTAGTAGCTGTCGCCATCGAGCTGCACCTGGACGTAGAGCCACGAGGGCATGTCGCCGGCCGACACGCTGAGCGAGTAGGTGTCGCCACCCTCGTCGGTGAGCTCGGTGCTGCCCGACGGCGTGACGATCTCGACCACATCCACGTAGGCCGCCCAGTCGCCACCCACGCTCACCAGGATGTCGAGCTCCTGACCGGTGGGCACGGGGATGTCGTCGCCGAGGTCGCCGAGCGTGGCGCCCCCGCTCGAGTAGCTGACCACTACCGGCACCATGGGCCCGGTGGTGGCGATGGTGTTTCGGGACACGATCGCGTCGTAGATAGCGGAGCGGTCGAAGGTGTCGCCCTCGTCGAGCACCACCAGGGTGTGCCCGCCGCCGAAGGGGTGGTTGGTGTGCTCGGAGTCGGACTGGCACACGTTGCCGGGGCGCGTGTCGTGGCTGTCGGAGCCGGCGAGAAAGCCAAGCTGCAGCGCGTAGCTGTCCGGGTCGATCGCCTCGTGCACCGTGCCGCTCTCCTCGGCGCCGGACCACATCTCGTCGTACGCCCAGTCTGCGCTGAGGCTCTGGCCGTGGCCCGAGTAGATCTCCACCGCCGGCTGGTAGCCCTGGTCGTGACACGACCAGTCGGTGGGCATCGGTAGGCTCGCCGCGGGGTGATGCGGGATGAGCAACATGTCGCCGTAGGCGGACGAGAGGCCGTCGGCCCAGTCCCAGATGGCGTCGCAACTGTCCACGACGGTGTCGGTGGCCGACACCGCCTGGAACTCCTCCAGGGTGAGGTTGGCGAGCGTGGCGTCGTCGCCGAAGAACATCATCGTCTTGTGGCCGAGGCGCGCGTCGATCGACAACGCCACCCACACCTCGCCGCCCGGGATCGTGACGAAGTTGCCGTCGTCGTTGGCGGCCAGCGCCATCGCGAGCAGCTCGGTCCACTCGTCACTGGCCATCTCCACCTGGTTGCCGTTGACGTGGTCGTTCACCGAGATCCAGTCGAGGCCTGCCGCCCTCGCGTCGTCGAACACCGTGTAGAAGTCGCCGCACACGCCGTCGCAGGTGCCCGAGAGGTCGTCGGAGCCGCCA